>JASHTK010000087.1 GCA_030040575.1 Gammaproteobacteria bacterium | reverse complement strand
GCCCGCTCGCGCTCGACGCCGCGCGCCACGGCGCCCTCGACGAACCCCGAGCGCTGCTTCGCCATCTCCTCCGGCTTCTTCTTGCCCATCGCGCGACGCAGCAGGTCGGCACCGCCGAGCGTGTAGCCCGCGAGCACCTGCGCGATCTGCATCACCTGCTCCTGGTACAGGATGACCCCGTACGTCGGAGCGAGCACGGGCTTCAGGCTCGGGTGCAGGTAGTCGATCGGCCCATCGATGCGGCCGTGCTTGCGGTTGATGAAGTCATCGACCATGCCCGACTGCAGCGGCCCGGGACGGAACAGCGCGATGAACGGCACGATGTCGGCGAAGGACTGCGGCTGCACGCGACGGATGAGATCCTTCATGCCGCGCGACTCGAGCTGGAACACGGCGGTCGTGCGGCAGGACTTGAGCAGCGCGAAGGTCGCGGCATCGTCCATGGGCAGCGCGCCCATCGAGAGCGCCGGCTCGCCGCGCTCGGCGCGGATGCGATTGATGGTCGCGACGGCGCGGTCGATGATGGTGAGCGTGCGCAGCCCGAGGAAGTCGAACTTGACGAGGCCGGCGGCCTCCACGTCGTCCTTGTCGAACTGCGTGACGACGCTCCCGCCCTGCTCGAAGTAAAGCGGCGCGAAGTCCGTGAGCACCGATGGGGCGATGACGACGCCGCCCGCGTGCGTGCCGGCGTTGCGCGTCAGGCCCTCGAGCGAGCGCGCGAGATCGATGAGGTTCTTCACCTCCTCCTCGGATTCGTACAGCCGCTCGAGCTCGGGCTCCTTCGCGAGCGCATCCGCGAGCGTGATGCCGAGCTCGAACGGGATGAGCTTCGCGATGCGGTCCACGAACCCGTAGCTCATGCCGAGCACGCGCCCCACATCGCGCACGACCGCCTTGGCGGCCATCGTGCCGTAGGTGATGATCTGCGAGACCCGGTCGTGGCCGTACTTCTGAGCGACGTACTCGATGACCCGGTCGCGCCCTTCCATGCAGAAGTCGATGTCGAAGTCCGGCATCGACACCCGCTCGGGATTGAGGAAGCGCTCAAAGAGCAGATCGTGCTCAATCGGGTCGAGATCCGTGATCTCCAGGCAGTAGGCGACGAGCGAGCCTGCCCCCGAGCCGCGGCCGGGGCCGACCGGCACGCCGTTCTCCCGCGCCCAGCGGATGAAGTCGGCCACGATGAGGAAGTACCCGGCGAATCCCATCGTGCAGATCACGTCGAGCTCGGCCGCGAGGCGTGCCGCGTAGGCCTCGGCGCCGCCACCCGCCTCGGTACCCCCGCGCGGCGCGAGGCGGCGCGTGAGTCCGCGCTCGGCCTCCTCCCGCAGGGCATTCTCGGCGCTCGTGCCGGCCGCCACCGGATAGGCGGGCAGCCGCGCCTCCCCGAGCCTCAGCGCGAGATTGCAGCGACGCGCGACCTCGACGGAGTTCGCGAGAGCCTCCGGCACGTCCGCGAACAGGGCGGCCATCTCCGCGGGCGTCCGCAGGTATTGCTCGCGCGTGTAGCGACGGGGACGGCTCGAATCCCCGAGCAGCGCCCCGTCGTGGATGCACACCCGAGCCTCGTGCGACTCGAAGTCCGCAGCGGCGAGGAAGCGCACGTCGTTGGTCGCGACGACCGGAACCCCTCGACGCGCGGCGAGCGCCACCGCCGAGGCGATGTACGCCTCCTCCTCGGCGCGTCCCACGCGCTGCAGCTCGAGGTAGAAGCGGTCGCCGAACAGGTCGAGCCAGGCATCGAGCGCGCGCGCCGCTTCCTGATCCCGCCCGTTCGCGAGCGCGCGGCCCACGTCGCCCTCCGTGGCGCACGAGAGCGCGAGGGTTCCCTCGAGCTCGGACGTCGTGAGCCAGCGGCGCTCGACCATGGGCGTGCCGCGACGCTGCCCCTCGAGATACGCGCGGCTCACGAGCCGGGTGAGGTTGCGGTAGCCGGCCTGCGTCTGACAGAGCAGGGCGACGCGCGAGACCGGCTGGCGCTCGCCGGCCTCCGCGACGAGCAGATCGACGCCGATCAGCGGCTTCACCCCGCACTCGAGCGCGGCGCGATAGAACTTCATCATCGCAAAGAGGTTCACCTGGTCGGTGAGCGCGACGGCGGGCATCCGCGCCGCCGCGACGGCCTGCATGAGCGCGGGCACCCGCACGACGCTGTCCACGAGCGAGTACTCGGTATGCAGGCGCAGGTGAACGAACGCTTGGGCCATCGGTCGGGTCAGTCGGGATCCGGGCCGCATTTTACCGGCGCGAAGGAGCGCCGGTGCATCGGCGAGGGGGTCCGCGCGCGGAGCGCCGCGAGATGCGCGGGCGTCGCGTACCCCTTGTGCAACGCGAAATCAAATCCGGGGTAGCAGGCGTCGAGCCGCCGCATCATGGCGTCGCGAAACGTCTTGGCGAGAATCGAGGCGGCGCTGATCGCCGCGACCGAGCTGTCCCCGCCGATGATCGCCTCGACGGTGCAGGGGAAGCGCAAATCCGCGACGCAAGGGGTGCGATCGCCGTCCACCTGCACGTGCGTCGGGGAGACGGGCAGCCCGAGCAACGCCCGCCGCATGGCGAGCAGGGTCGCCTGCAGGATGTTGAGCTCGTCGATCTCCTCGCGGTCGGACCAGGCGACGGCCCACGCGACCGCGCGCGCGCGGATGATCGGCGCGAGCGCTTCGCGCACCGGCGCAGCGAGCGCCTTGGAATCGGCGAGGCCGTCGATGCGGCGCCGCGGATCGAGGATCACCGCCGCGGCGACGACCGGACCGGCGAGCGGCCCGCGGCCCGCCTCGTCGACCCCCGCGACGCGCCGCGCGGACCTCATGAGAGCGGCGCGGCGGCGAGCTCGAGAATGGCAGCGGCCGCACGGTCCGCTCCCCCGAGGCGCAAACTCTCGTGCACCCGCCGGAACTCGCGCTGCAGCTCCGTCCTGCGCTCGCAATCGTCGAGCTCGGCGAGCAGCGCGGTGCTCAGCGCCTCGGGCGTCACCTCATCCTGGAAGAACTCCGGCACGAGGCCGCGCCCGGCGAGCAGGTTCGGCTGCGAGAACCACGGCACCTTGACGAGCCCCAGGCGCCGGATGGCGAAGGCGGTCCACCGGCCGAAGCGGTACGCGACCACCATGGGGCGCTTGCAGAGCAGCGCCTCGAGCGTCGCGGTGCCCGAAGCGACGAGCGCGGCGTCCGCCGCCGTGAGCGCGCGCTGGGCCTGTCCCTCGAGCACCCGCACGTCCCGCCAACCGAGGGAGCGCATCTGCCGCTCGAACACCCGTTGCACCGGCGCCGAGGCCATCGGCGCAATGAACTGCACCTGCGGGCGCCGCGCCTGCACCGCGCGCGCCGCCGCGAGAAAATCCCCGCCGAGCCGCTCCACCTCCCCGAGCCGGCTGCCGGGCAGGAGGGCCACCACCGGACCGGCCGAGTCGATGCCGAGCTCCCGGCGCGCACGGGGCTGATCCGCCTCGAGCGGAATCTGGTCGGCGAGCGGATGGCCGACGAACAGCGCGCGCACGCCGTGGCGCGCGTAGAACTCCGCCTCGAACGGCAGGAGGCACAGCACGAGGTCGCACGCGCGCGCGACGCGGCGCACGCGGCCGCGGCCCCACGCCCACACCTGGGGGCTCACGTACTGCACCGTCTTCAGGCCCGCCTGCCTCAGCCGGCGGGCGAGTCCCAAGTTGAAGGCCGGCGCGTCGATGCCGACGAACACGTCGGGCCGCTCCGCGGTGAAGCGCGCGCGCAGCCGCCCGCGCAGGCGCAGTAGCCGCGGCAGGCGCTTCAGCGGCTCGAACAGCCCCATCACGGCGAGCTCGTGGGCCGACGCCCACGTCTCGCAGCCCGCCCCCTGCATCAGGGCGCCCGCGACGCCGTAGCAGCGCAGCTGCGGCGCTCGGGCGCGCAGCGCGCGGATCAGCGCGGCACCGAGCTGATCGCCCGAGGACTCCCCGGCGACGAGGCCGAGCTTGATGCCCTGAGGAAAGATCGGGAGTCGCGCCATTCGGGCCGCCGAGCGCCGCGCCACCCGGCTCAGCGGGTGAGGCTGCGGGTGGAGCGCCCGATGAACTCGACGAGCGGCTCGAGCTCCGGCTGCTCGCGGGCGAGCGCGCTCAGCTGCTCCACCGCCTCCTCGAGCCGCAGCTCCATCCGGTAGAGCACGCGATAGGCGTGATGGATGTGGCGAATCTGCTCCTCGCTGAAGCCGCGGCGCTTGAGCCCGATGGAGTTCACGCCGTGCGGCTCGGCGGGGTTGCCGGCGACCATCACGTACGGCGGCACGTCGCGGCTCACGATCGAGCCCCCGCCGAGGAACGCGTGCGCGCCGATGCGCGCGAACTGATGCACCGCCGTGAGCCCCCCGAGGACCGCCCAGTCGCCGATCTCCACGTGGCCGGCGAGCGAGGCGCAGTTGGCGAACACCGTGCCGTCGCCGATCTGGCAGTCGTGCGCGACGTGCGAGAACGCCATGAACAGGTTGTCATCGCCGATGCGCGTGACGCCCCGGCCGTGCGTCGTGCCGCGGTTGACGGTGCAGCTCTCGCGAAACACGTTGCGGTCGCCGATCTCGAGCCGCGTCGGCTCGCCCTGGTACTTCTTGTCCTGCGGCTCATCCCCGAGCGAGGCGAACTGGAACACGCGGTTGTCGGCGCCGAGGCTCGTCGGCCCGTGGATGACCGCGTGCGGACCGACGATGCTGCGCGGCCCGATCGCAACGTCCGGCCCGATGACCGAGAACGGTCCGACGGTCACATCCGGCGCGAGCCGCGCCTGCGGCGCCACCACGGCGCGCGGATCGATCACTTCGAGGCCTCCGGCACGAGCAGCATCTCCGCGCTCGCGACCTCGTCGGTGCCGACGAAGGCCGTCGCCGAGAAGCGCCAGATGCCCTTCAGGGCGCGCTCGACGCGCGCCGTGAGGATCACCTGGTCCCCCGGTGTCACGGGCTTGCGGAAGCGCGCCTTGTCGATGCCCGCGAAGTAGAACTTCGTGTTCTCATCCGGGATCACCCCCCCGGTCACGAACGCGAGGATGCCCGCGGCCTGCGCGAGCGCCTCGACGAGGAGCACCCCCGGCATCACCGGACGACCCGGGAAGTGCCCGGAGAAGAACGGCTCGTTGAAGGTGACGTTCTTCAGCGCGCGGATCGACTCCCCGGGGCGCACCTCGAGCACTCGATCGACGAGCAGAAACGGGTAGCGGTGCGGCAGCTGCTTTAGGATCGCGAGGATGTCCATCTGCGTAAGTTCAGTCATCGTGAGCATCCCGCGCAGGGCCGGCGGGTCTGCCGACCGTGCGCTCGACGGCGGCGAGCCGCTCGTAGAGTGAGGAGAGCCGTTTGAACTGCGCGACGAGCCGGCGCCAGCTGCGCGCCTCCTCGAGGGGAATGCCGGAGGAGTACACGCCCGGACGGGTGATCGAGTGGCTCACCATCGTCGTGCCGGTGATCGTGACGTCGTCGCAGATCGAGAGCCAGCCGCCGATCGAGACCGCCCCGCCGATCATGCAGCGCCGGCCGATGACCGTGCTGCCGGAGATGCCGGTGCACCCGGCGATCGCCGTGTGAGCGCCGATGCGCACGTTGTGTCCGATCTGGATCAGATTGTCGAGCTTGACCCCGTCCTCGAGCACCGTGTCCTCGATGGCGCCGCGGTCGATCGTGGTGTTCGCGCCGATCTCGACGTCCGCTCCGATGCGCACGCTGCCGACCTGCGGCACCTTCACCCAGACGCCGGCATCCTGCGCAAATCCGAACCCGTCGCTCCCGATCACCGCGCCCGGATGAATGAGCGTGCGGGCGCCGACCGCGACGCCGCGACCGAGCGTGACCCGCGCCACGAGCCAGGCCTCCTCCTCGATGCGCACGTCGGGCTCGAGCACGCAGTGCGGGCCGACGACGGCACCCGGGCCGACGCTCGCGCGCGCGCCCACGACCGC
>JASHTK010000086.1 GCA_030040575.1 Gammaproteobacteria bacterium | reverse complement strand
CGCGCGCTCGCGGGGAAGATCCTCGGCCTGCTCTTCTTCAACCCCTCCCTGCGCACGCTCGCCTCGTGCCAGGCCGCCATGGCGCGGCTCGGCGGAAACTCCTTCGTCATCACACCCGGACAGGGCTCGTACCAGATGGAGACACGCCTCGGCGTCGTCATGAACGGCGCGGCGGCCGAGCACGTTCGCGAGGGCATTCCGGTGCTCGCCTCCTACTGCGACGCGCTCGGCATCCGGGCATTCGGCGAGGCGCGCAACCTCGCGGAGGATCTCGCCGAGACGGCCTTCAACGCCATGGCCGCGCTGGTGGACAAGCCGCTCATCAATCTCGAGTCCGCGGCGAATCACCCGTGCCAGGCGCTCGCCGACTGGAAGACGCTCGACGATGCCGCCGTGCCCCGCGCCGCGCGCCTCGTGCTGTCCTGGGCCTATCATCCGCGCGCGCTGCCGCTCGCGGTGCCCGCGGCCGTCGCTCACATGGCCGCGATGCGCGGCATGGAGGTCGTCGTCCTCAGGCCCGAGGGCTTCGGCCTGCCCGCGCCGCTCCTCGAGAAGGTGCGGCGCGCGGCGGCCGCCTCCGGCGGCTCCGTGCGCGAGACGGCGGATCGGGACGAGGCCCTCGCCGGCGCGCGCGTCGTCTATGCGAAGGAATGGGGCTCGACGGCGCACTACGGCGATGCGGAAGCCGACGCCCGGCTGCGCGCGGGGCTCAGCGGATGGTGCGTGCGCGAGAGCTGGTTCGCGCGCGCGGCGCCGGACTGCCGCCTCATGCACTGCCTGCCCGTCCGGCGCAACACCGCCGTCGCCGATGAGGTGCTCGATGGTCCGCGCAGCATCGTCCAGCGCCAGGCGCTCAACCGGCTGACCGCGCAGACGGCCGTGCTGTACCGCATGCTGAGAGGAGTCTGACCCGTGCTGATTCACAAATCGGATCAGGCGCTCGCGATACGGGCGCTGAAGAGCGCCGCGCCCTACATCCGCCTCTACAAGGGCAAGACGTTCGTCGTCAAGGCGGGCGGGGGCGTCTTCGGCGACGACGCCTCCACGCGGGCGCTCATCGAGCAGATCGGCATCCTGCACTACTTTGGCGTGCGAGTCGTGATGGTCCACGGAGGCGGACCGCAGCTCACCGAGCTCTCGGACGCGCTCGGCGTGCCGACGCGCATCGTGCAGGGCCGCCGGGTCACCGACGAGCGATCGATCGATCTCACCGCCATGGTGCTCAACGGACTCATCAACACGCGTATCCTCGCCCTGTGTCGCGACCTCAACATCGACGCCGTCGGCGTGAGCGGCGTCGACGCGGGCCTCGTCCGGGCCCACAAGCGGCCGCCCATGAAGATCGACGGGAGCGAGGAGACGGTGGACTTCGGCTTCGTCGGCGATATCGACGGCATCGACGCGACCGTCGTCCGCAAGCTGCTCGACAACGGCTTGATGCCGGTCGTGAGCCCGCTCTCGGCGGATGGGAACGGCGTGCTGCTCAACATCAACGCCGACACGGTGGCCGCGGAGATCGGCGCCGCCCTCGGCGCGGAGAAGCTGATCCTCTGCACCGGCGCCCCCGGGATCCTCGAGCGGGTCGAGGATCCGGGCTCGCTCGTCTCGTACACGGACTTGAACGGCCTCGAGCGCCTGCGGCGCGAGGGCTGCATCCGCGACGGCATGCTGCCGAAGGCCGAGGCGATCGCGCGGGCGCTCCGCGGCGGCGTGCGGCGCGTCCACGTCGTCTCGTACAAGGCGCCGGAGGGCATTCTCGCCGAGGTGTTCACGAACGAGGGGACCGGGACGCTGATCGTCGCCGACGTGAACGCGCTCACCGCCGCCGAGCAGCAGGTGAGCGGCGCGGAGGCGAACGGCGCGGCTCGAGCGAACCCCGCCGCCTTCACGGGCGCCTGAGGCGCCGCGGGCTGCGCGGCGGCAACCATGGCGAGACTCTGGGACAAGGGCGCACCGCTCGATGAGCGCGTCCTGCGCTATACGGCAGGCGAGGACTACGCGCTCGACGAGCGGCTCGTGCGCTACGACGTTCAGGCCTCCGTCGCGCACGCGCAGATGCTGCGCGACCGCGCGCTCCTCTCCGAGGCGGATTTCGAGGCGGTGCGCTCCGCGCTGCTCGCGATCGGGGACGAGCATGCGCGGGGGCTCTGGCGCATCGAGCTCGCGGATGAGGACGGACAGACTGCGCTCGAGCGGCGCCTCACCGAGCGGATCGGACCGGCCGGAGGCCGGATCCATCTCGGCCGCTCGCGCAACGATCAGGTGCTCACCGCCATCCGGCTGTATCTGCGCGATGCGATCGAGGAGCTCGCGGCCGCGGCGGACCGCGTGGCCCGGGGCCTCGATGCGCTCGCCGACCGGCATGCCGGCATCGCCCTTCCGGGCTACACCCACATGCAGCAAGCGATGCCGAGCTCGGTCGCCTGGTGGGCCGGGGGCTTCGCGGCCGAGATCCGCGACGATGCGCAGGGCCTGCGTGCGGTGAGGCGGCGCATCGCGCGCAATCCGCTCGGCTCGGCGGCGGGCTACGGCACGCCCGGGCTGCCGCTCGATCGGGAGGCCACCGCGCGCGCGCTCGGCTTTGCCGGCCCGCACGAGCCGGTGACGGCCGTGCAGCTCTCGAGCGGCAAGGCGGAGGCGAGCGTGCTCTTCGAGCTCGCCCTCACCCTGCAGGATCTCGGCCGCTTCGCCGCGGACGTGCTCCTTTACTCAACGAGCGAGTTCGGGTTCGTCGAGCTCCCGGACGCCTTCACGACCGGCTCGTCCATCATGCCTCAGAAGCGCAATCCCGACGTGTTCGAGCTGGTGCGCGCGCGCTCGGCGAGCGCGCAGGCCTGCCTCGTCGAGGTGCTGGGGGTGCTCACCAAGCTGCCCTCGGGGTACCAGCGGGACTTGCAGCTCGTGAAGCCGCCGCTCTTTCGCGGCATCGACCTCGCGGCCGAGACGCTCGACATCCTGCCTCCCGCGATCGAGGCCTTGCGATTCCGCCCCGACCGGATCGAGCTCGACCCCGCGATCCACGCCGCGGAGGAGGCCTATGCCCTCGTCCTTGCCGAGGGCATTCCGTTTCGCGACGCCTACCGCCGAGTGGCGGAGAAGCTGAAGCGATGAGCGCGCTCGATCCGGGAGCCTCTTACGGGATGATCGGGCGATGAGAACCCCGGGCGTCGCTCGAGGTCTCCTCGCCCTGGCGGGCGTCCTCGCCGTCGCAGGCTGCGGCCAGAAGGGCCCGCTTTATCTGCCGGACCACAACGCCGCGGTGATCACTCGGGGAGCGGAGTCCTCCTCGGAGAGCTCGACGGGGACCTCGGCGGCGAGCCCGACGGCGAGCGCGGCTGACGGGGCCGCTTCCTCATCGTCCGCGTCGTCTTCGGCTGCGGCCTCAAGCGCGAAATAGGTCTCTCACGGGCCGCGCCTCCTCACTCTGGGGGAACACGGTCTCCTGCAACGCGCGAGCGGGGACGCCGAGGTGCTCGAGCAGCACGCCTTTCAACACCGAGCGCAGATCGAGCGTGGGCGCGACGTCACGCTGCTGATAGAGCGCCTGCCCGGAGAGTCCGGGCCAGTCGGCGATCACCCGCCCGCCGCGAACTGCGCCGCCGACGAGCAGCGCCGCGGTGGCCGTGCCGTGGTCCGTGCCGCGCGTGCCGTTCACCGCGGCGGTGCGGCCGAATTCCGTCACGAGGAGCACCGCCGTGCGGCCCCACGCCGGGCCCATGTGCTCCTTGAGCCGGCTGAGACCCTCATCGAGGACGGCGAGCCGCTGCCCGAGCTGACCCTGCGCCGCGCCCTCGTTCGCGTGGGTATCCCACCCGAGGGTGTCGAACACCGCAACGCGGGGCCCGTCTGGGTGACGCAGGAACCCCGCCGCGGCCTCGACGAGCTCGTCATAGCGTCCTGCCTTGCCCCCGGGATCCTGCAGGGCCGGCGCCGCTTGCGCGGCCATGGCATCCGCCGCGAGCGCATCCGCGAGACGCCGCGACAGCAGCGCATCGCTCGCGTACAGATCCTCGATGCGCTGGAGCGTATCGGTGTCGAGCGCGGCGAGGTGAGAGGGTGACCAGGAGGCGACCTCCGCCGGTCCGCGCATGACGAGCGGGACGTTCTGTCCGAGCGCCACCCCGAGCTCCTCGCGGTTGCCGCGCGCCGATCGCGGCAGCGCGGCGAGCGCGCGGTTGAGCCACCCCGTCTGCACGGCGTGCGGGACCGGGGTGCCGTTCTCGAGCACGTCCTGCCCGTCGAAATGGGACCGCTCCCGATAGGGACTCGCGACCGCCTGCAAGGTGACGAGCTCGCCCGCCGCATGGCAGTCGTGCAGGAAGGCGAGCCTCGGGTGCAATCCGAACAGTCCATCGAGCCGCAGCGCGCCGTCCACGGCGCCCGGGGCCGCGAGCGCGAGCTCCCCGCGCAAGCGCGCGTAGTCCGGGTCGCCCCAGGGCGGAGCGACCGCGAGGCCGTCCACGGCGCCGCGCAGGATGACGAGGACGAACCGCGAATCGCCGCTGCCTGCGCCGCCACCTG
>JASHTK010000085.1 GCA_030040575.1 Gammaproteobacteria bacterium | reverse complement strand
GTGGTGGTGATGTTGGTGCCGAGGGCGGCGACCTGCGCGGAGTTGAACGCGGCGAGCACCGGGGTGGCGAGGTTCGACAGCAGCGTGGTGCTGATGGCGCCGAGGGCGGTGCTGGTCAGGCCCGAGGCCTGGGCGGCGGTCAAGTACCCGAGCTGCGTGCTCGAGAGGCTCGAGGCGACTGCGGCCACCTGCGAGGTGGTGAGCGCCTTCACCTGCACGGAGGTGAGGAGCGGGGTGTTCGCGGTGCCGAGGCTGCTGACCTGAGTGGTGCTGAGAGCGGCGATGTCCTTGGTGGAGATCGCCTGCAGGTCGGCGGTGCCGAGGCCATTGAGCGTGGTGGTGGACAGCCCCGCGATGCCGGCGCTCGAGAGCACGGCGATCTGCGTGGTGGTGATGTTGGTGCCGAGGGCAGCGACCTGCGCGGAGTTGAACGCGGCGAGCACCGGGGTGGCGAGGTTCGACAGCAGCGTGGTGCTGATGGCGCCGAGGGCGGTGCTGGTCAGGCCCGGGGCCTGGGCGGCGGTCAAGTACCCGAGCTGCGTGCTCGAGAGGCTCGAGGCGACTGCGGCCACCTGCGAGGTGGTGAGCGCCTTCACCTGCACGGAGGTGAGGTACTGGATCTCCGTGCTCGCGATGAGCGCCGACACCTGACTTGTGGTGAGGGCCGCCACATCCTGCGTGGAGAGTACGGCGATCTGGTAGCTGTAGAAGGCCGTGAGGGCGGCCGTGCTGATATCGACGATGTCGGCGCTCGAGATGTAGGGAATCTGCGTGGTGAGCAGCGCCTGCACTTGAGCCGTGCTCAAGGAGGCGGCGTCGGCCGTCGAGAGCGATGCGATCTGTTGCGTCGTCAGCGCGGCGACCTGAGAGGGGGTCATCGATGAGATGATAGTAGAGGACATTGCTCACCATTCCTGATCGAAGCCGGAGCTCGACTCCGCGCTCGCCGCTGCATGACATGGGCCGCCCGGCATCGGGCCCGGGCTCAGGCCTAGATCGGCCACGCGCCTCAAATCTTTAGCGCTCGGGAGCTGCCGGCGCCCGCCGAATGGATGGGGGCGCAAATCAGTGATCGGGCTCACGTCTGCCGTCCCGAGCTGACATAGTGCCGCCCCGGCGCGGCGTCCGTCCGGTCGCTGAGCGCTCAGGCGATCAGATCGATGAGCGCGTTGCTCCCGTCGGACCAGGCCGCGAGCATCCGCGCGAGCGGCATATCCTCCGCGCCGGCGATTTGCTGCAGAATCTCGCCCGTTTGAGTGTTTCTGACGATGGCGACCGTGAGCCCCGTCTCGGGGTCCTGACCGAGCTCGAGGGCGCGATGCAGGCCCGCGAGGCGCGCGTTGATCTGCTGCACCGCGGATTGCAGGGTCTCGGGACTCGCCGGCGGCGCGGCGCTCGAGGCGGACGCGGAGCTCTCCGCGCCAGCCGCCGCCGCACCGGTCCGCTCGCCGCCGGACCCGTATTTGGAGCGGCGGCCCGAGCCGCGATCATCGGTCGATCCGAAGGCCCCGATCGAGCGGATGGCGTCGATTCCCTCTGCCACGCATCGCTCCTCGTGGAGGCCGCCGATCGGGCTGCCGTGCGCAACCGGCGCCGCGCGCTACGAGACGCCAGGGGAGCCGTTCGACGCGGCGCCCGAGGAGCCCGCCTGACCTGAGGCGCCCGCCGGTCCCGGCGAGCCTGCGGCACTCGGCGCGGCCGCGGCGCGCGCCTGCCGGACCTCCGGGCCGATCGCGATCCAGGCGCTGCGGAGGTCGTTGAGCAAGCCGTGCACCTCGGCAACGCGGCCGGCATCGCTCGCGGCATTGGCGAGCAACAGCTGCCGGACCATGTAGTCGTACAGGCTGCTCAGGTTCTCGGCGAGCGGGCCGCCTTGCTCGAGGTTCAAGCTGCCGCGCAGCTCCCCGATGAGGATCACGCAGCTGTGCAGCAGCTTCGCCTTGCGCGCCGTCTCGCCGCGCTCGATGCATCCGCGCGCCGCGACCAGGCGCTCCACGGCGCCGTCCATCAGCATCTGCACCAGTCCGTGGGGATCGGCGCTCGCGACCCCGCCGTGCACGGAGACGCTGTTGTAGGCCGCCACGCCCGCCTTTCGCCCGTAGACACTCACGTCGTCGCTCCGTCCATTACCGCCTGCTGCGGTTAGCGGCCCGCCGGCCGTGAACTTGAGCGAATCGCGCTTCAGGCGTTCGGCGTGCCCTGCACGAGCGGCAGAGTCGCGAACGCCTGGGTGAGGTACGCGGAGGTGGTCTGCAGGGACGAGAGCAGCGTGTTCAACGAGGAGTACTGCTGGGTGAGGCTCGCCGAGAGCGCATCCATCTGCTGGGTGAGCTCGTTGTTCTGCTGCGTGAGCGAGTTCTCCTCACTCGTGAGCGTCTGGCTCGTCGAGGCGATCGAGCCGTTCGAGGCGAGCGCGTCGGTGATCTGCGTGTTGAGGCTCGTCGCGACCCCGCCCGAGCCGCTGAAGAGCGCGCTCACGGCACTGAAATCGGTCGCGAGCGCGTTCGCGAGCGTCGCCTGATCGAGGCTCAAGGTCCCGTCGCTGTTCGCCGTGATCCCGACGCTCGCGAGCGAATCGTAGGTGGAGGACCCCGTGTCGACCACGCTGTAGAGCGCATTCTGGATCTGGTTCTCGATCCCCGAGAGCAGGGCGCTGCCCATCATGGGGCCCGCCGTGCTCGTCGAGGAGTCGTACCCGCCGAGCGAGGAGAACGTGCCGACGAGGGTGTTGTAGGCGCTCACCAAGGCGCTCACGTTGCTCTCGATCGTCGCCGTATCGGTGCTCACGGTGAGCGTCGCCGGACTGTCGGCCGCGGTCGTCCCCGTGAGGTCGAGGGTCACGCCGTTGAGCGCGTTCGTGATCGTGTTGCTCGAGCTCGTGGCGGAGACCCCGGCGACGCTGTAGGTCGCATCCTGCGCCTGGGACTGGACGGTGTAGTTGTCGGCGTTCGTGCCGCTCGCGCTGTAGGTGAGCGCCGCGAGGGCACCTCCCGTGTCGGTCTCGGTCACCTCGATGGTGTTCGCCGCGCCGGTGAGCGAGGAGGCGAGGAGCAGATACGCCCCGCCGCTACCGTCCAGCACGGTCGCCGTGATGCCCGGATTGCCGCTCGCCGAATTGATCGCGGCCGCGATCCCATCGAGCGTGTCGTCGGAGGATCCGATGTCGACCGTGAAGCTCGTGCCGCCGAGGGACAGCTGCAAGGTGCCGGTGCCGATCGTCGCCGTGCCGCTCGTCGCGAGCACCCCGGAGAGCAGCTGCTCGGCCTGCGCGAGGTACGAGACGGTGACGGCATAGCTGCCGACCGGCGCGCCCGAGCTCGCGGTCGCGCTGAACACGGAGGAGTCGCTGCTGTCCGCCGTCTGCGTGTCGAACGCCGTCGGGGTGTCGAGCGCGGTGAGCGAGGACTGGAACGTCGAGAGGGCGCTCTGCAGGGTGCCGAGCGCGGAGATCTGCGTCGTGACCGCCTGCGTCTGATTGGAGATGAGCGCTTCCTGCGGGGCCTGCGTTGCGGCGACGAGCTCGGAGACGAGCGCGCTCACATCGATCACCGAGCCGCCGGCGGCATCGGCGCTCGAGGTGCTCGCGATCGAGACCGGCTGCGTGTCGGAGGAGGTGGACCCTCCGGTCACGCTGTTGATGCTGGTCGTGCTCATCGCTTGCTTCCCGACACCCGCGCCTCATCCAGCCCCAGAAACGACGGGCGGGCGCCCCGCGGCGCCCGCCCCACTCCTCACAGATGCTTCCGCTTCCTCTGGCCCACCCGTTACGGCAGCTTCTGCAGCAGCGTCAGAATGTTCTGCGGAATCGTGTTCGCCTGCGCCACCATCGCCGTGCCGGCCTGTTGCAGGATCTGGGCCTGCGAGAGGTTCGAGGTGGCCTGCGCGTAGTCGGTGTCCACGATCGCGCTGCGCGCCGCGGTGAGGTTGGTCGAGTCGGTGTTGAGGCCCGTGATGGCGGCCTGGAACCGGTTCTGATACGCGCCGAGGTCCGCGCCCGTGGTCGCGAGCTGCTGCAGCGCGTTGTCGATGGAGATCAGCACCAGGTTCGAGTCGTCCACGCTCAGCACGTCGGCATTCGACAGGGTGTTCGCCCCGGTCGCGCTGCCCGTAGGCGGCGTCGCCGCGGCGCCCGTCTCGCCGAGCGCATAGGTGCCGCCGACGCCGAGAGCCCCGAGCGTCGCAGTCGTCGTCGAGCTCGGATCGAGGGCGACCGTCACCGTCTGCGCCGCCGAGTCGGCGGTGCTGAGGTCGATGCTGCCGTCGGTGTCCACCGTCGCGACGATGCTGTCCGAGGAGCCGATCGCCTGGTTGATGGCGCTCGCGATGTTCGCAAGGTCGGTCGCCTGGTTCCCGGTGAGCGTCACCGGACCGGTCTCGACCGCCGCGTTGTCGCCCACGGTGATGTCGAAGACCGCCGTGTTGCCCGCGTCGGCGTCCGTGTCGGCGTAGGCCGCACCGCCTGAGCCGGTCGTGTAGAAGTTGCCGATGGCGTTCGTCGCGGCGCTCGCGATGGAGGAGACGCTGATGATCTGGCCGACGTTGGCGCCGACCTGGAAGTCCGCGCCCTGGAACGTGCCGTTCAGCAGGTTCACTCCGTTGAATTGGGTGTTCGCGGCGACGTTGTTGATGTCGGCCGCGAGCTGCTGGAACTGCGCGTCGAGGTCCTGGCGGTCCTGGGAGCTGTTCGTCGCGTTCAGCGACTCGACGGCGAGGTCACGCATGGTCTGCAGGTCGTTCACGATCTCCGAGAGCGCGCCCGAGGCGGTCTGAGCGAGCGAGACGCCGTCGTTCGCGTTCTGCGCGGCCTGGTTGAGGCCGTTGATCTGGGAGGTCATGCCCTGGGAGATCGCGTAGCCTGCGGCATCGTCCGCGGCCGTATTCACGCGCAGGCCCGAGGAGAGCTGCTGCAAGGCAGTGGCGAGCTCGGAGCCCGATGCGGCCAGATTGTTCTGGGCGACGAGCGAATCGATGTTCGTGTTGAGGACTAGTCCGGATGACATGTCTTGAGACTCCCGATGTGTCGTTCAGGCGCCGGACACCCGTCCGTCGCACCGCTACCTCGCGCGGCCCGCGGCCGCTTGCTGTCCAGCATGTGTATCGGTGCGGTGGGCATGAACTTGACTGCTCCGAGCGCTAATCGTCTGCGAAACTGACGAGTCCGTCACAGTCCCCGAGCTCATGCGAGGTAGTCGAAGAGCGAGAGCTTCGCAATGGAGGCATACGACTCCTCGGCGGCCTGCAGCGCGAGCTCCTCCGTGCTGAGCTGGGTCGTCGCCGCGGCGTAGTCGGTGTCGGAGAGCTGGGAGACGGACGACTGCAGGGTCGTCTGCTGCGTCTGGGCGCTCGACTGAGCGGCGGTGATCGCGTCGATCCGCGCCCCGACCGAGGCCTGGACGTTGTCGAAATTGTCGAGCGCGTTGCTCAGTTGCTGCTCCGCACCACCGATCTGCGTCGCGAGCTGTCCGGAGTTGAGCGTCGTCGAGCTGAGGGTGGTGATGAGGCTCGAGAGGGTGCTGAAGAGGCTCGAGGTGCCGGCCGGCGCGATCGTGAACGTGTCGCCCTCCGCGGGCGTGCCGCTCACCGTCGCCTCGATGCCGTCGAATGCGATCGCATCGCCGCTCGTGTACGTGCCGGAGGTGACGGGATTGCCGTCGGCGTCGGTCACCTGATACTCGGTCGGACTCACAAAGGTGATGGTGTAGGTGCCGGCATCCTCCGCCCACTCGCTCGGGTCGGTGACCGTCCCGGTGTCGATCGAGCCCGAGCCGGTGTTGGCGGCGCCGGCCGCGGTGGTGAACGTGCCGTTGCCGGCGGGGATGTTCATGAAGACGGAGCTGCCCGTGTCCCCCGCCGAGATGAACTGGTTCGGCCCGATCTCGATCTGGTTCACCCCGCCGCTGCCCGAGTAGGTGACCGTGCCGCCGGACTCGGCGAACGGCTGCGTGCCACTCGCCTCGCCCGAGAAGAGGTAATTGCCGTTGCTGTCGGTGCTGTTCGCGATCGAGATGAGCTGCGCGAGCTGCTGCGAGAGCTGGGTTGCGATGTCTTGCAGGTCGGTCGTCGTGAGGGACCCGTCGTTCGCCTGCGTCGCGAGGCTCTGCGCGCTCTGCAGCACGTTCGTCGCGTTCGTGAGCGCCTGCTCCTCGAGCTGCAGGTTGGTGTTCGCGGCGGTACCGTTGGTCACGTACTGCTGCGAGGCCGAGAGCTGCACGTTGAGCTGATTGACCTCGGACATCGCGACCGGGTTGTCGGCGGCGTTCTGCAGCTGCAAGCCGGTCGAGAGCTGGTTCTGCGTCTGCGACATATCGGCTTCGAGCGCCTGGATGTCGGCGAGCGCGTCGTTCTGGAACGTGACCGTCGAGATGTTCATGGTCAGCCGTAGGTCATCGCCGTGATGAGCGAGTCGAACATGGTGGTGGAGGCCGAGATCATCTGGGCGCAGGCCTGGTAGGCCTGCTCGTACTGCACCATCAGCGAGGCCTCCTCGTCGAGATTTACGCCGTCGGCGTTGTTGAGCGCATCGCTTGCCGACTGATTGACCGACTGCGCGGCCGAGGCGTTCGACTGCGCCTGCTGCGTCGTGGTGCCGATCTCGCTCACGAGATTGTTGGCGGCGCTCGTGAGCGAGGTGGTCCCGCCGTTGAGCGTCGCCGCGGAGAGCGTATTGATGAGCGCGAGCAGGTTGCTGTTGTCGCCGGTGTTCGCCGTGGAGTTGGCGCCCACCGTGAAGGTGTCGCCGTCGCCGGGCGTGCCGTCGAGGGTCACCTGCGCGCCGAGGAAGGAGATCGGCGTCCCGCTCGTGTAGGCGCCCGTGGCGACCTCGGCGCCCTCGCTGTTCGTCACCTCGTACTGCAGCGGCGAGCCGTTGAACGAGATGGTGTAGGTGTCCGGCACCCATTCGCCCGGGTCCGTGATGATCGCGGAGTCCACGCTCGCCGTTCCGGAGTTGTCGGTGCCCGGGACCGCCTGGATGAGCGATGCCGAGGCGATCTGCGCGGGACTCGAGATGAGGAGCGACAGGCCCTCGGTGGCGGCGGCCGTGGGCTGGATGAGAAAGCTGTCGCCCACGGCGACCGCACCGCCCGCGCCGGCGCCGTTCGCGACGATCGAGACGCCTGCGGCCTCGAGCGGATCGCCGCTCGTCCCATCACCGGTCATCGCCACCGCCTGCCCCGTCGTCTCATCGAGGAGCTGCCAGCCGCCGTTCGCGGCTCCGCCGGTGTAGGTGAGCACGTAGTCGTCCGTCGTGAGGTCGCTCAAGCTCGTTCGAGTGACCGTGAGCGAGGTGGCGTCGGTGTTGTTTGCATTGTCGAGGACCTGCACGCCCCCGACGGCGAACATCGCCTGGCCCTGGGCGCCGGTCTGGTCCATGCCCGATTGCTGCTGCTGATTGGCGAGCGTCGCGAGGGCGACGCTGATCTGGCCGATCGCGTTCTGGGTCGGGTCGAGCACCTGGGTGCGCGTCGCGAGCAGTCCGCCGAGCGAGCCCCCGCTCAGCTCGGAGGTGATGTCGATCGTGGTGTTGCCGTTCACGAGCGCCACGTCGTATTCGGAGGCGTTGTAGGCGTTCGGGATCGTCGTGAGCTGCTGCGCGACATTCCCGGTGACGAGCGCCTGTCCGTTGCCGATGTACACGTTCGTCTCGCCGTTGCCCTGGGCGACGGTGTTGACCGTCACGTACTGGCTGAGCTGGCTCACGAGCGCATCGCGCTGATCCATGAGCTGGTTCGGCGTCTGTCCGGAGCCCGACTGGTCGGCGATTTCCCCGTTGAGCGTGGCGATCTGGCTCGCGAGGGTGTTGATCTCGGTCACGTTGGTCGAGATCTGCGACTCGAGCTGCGTGCCGGCCTGCTGGATCTGCGTGTCGTAGGACTGCAGTTGCTCGACGAGGGCCTGGGCCTGGCTCAGCACCGCTTCGCCCGAGGCGCTCGAGGTGGGTGAGCTCGAGAGCGTCTGCAGCGAGTTCACGAACGACTGCAGCGTCGCGGTGAGCCCCGTGCTCGAGTCGCTCAGCATGTCGTCGATCTGGGCGGCCTCGGTCGAGAGCGTGTTGAAGCTCGAGTAGCTCGCCTGGGAGGAGTTGACTTGCTGGGCGAGCAGCGCGTTGTAGGCGCGCGTGATGCTCGAGACATCGACGCCGTTGCCGACGTAGCCGACCGACGATGCCTGACCCGGCGCCTCGGCGAAATTCGCCGACTCGACGTCATACCCGGGGGTTGCGGCGTTCGCGACGTTGTTGCTCGTGACATCGAGCGCCTGCTGGAAGGCGATGAGGCCGGAGACGCTGGTCGAAAGTATGTCGCCCATTGCTCAACGCCTACAGGAGCGAATCCGCCCGGCCCGTTATCGGCTCGGCGCTCGCGAGCTTGAGGGAATTCGCCGAGCTCGCGGCCGATGAGCGCTCCCCTCCCGCGCCGGAGAGCTGCGCGAGCAGGCCCGGCTCGGCGAGCGCGCTCGCCACGTCGCTCGCGACGGCACTCACCTTGCGGGCGTACTCGGGATCGGTCGCGTACCCGCCGCGCTGCAGGGCGCTCGCGAAGGCCTGCACGTCGCCTCCGGTGTCGAGGGCCGAGGCGTAGCGCGGATCGCTCTTCAGAAGTGAGACATAATCCGCGAAGCTCTGCTGAGGAGTCTCGTAGGCACGGAACTGCGCCGTGGTCGCGCGAGCGGCTCCCGCGGCGAATTCGCTCGTGCCGGCCGCGACGCTCGGGCCGTCCCAGCCGGCGGCCGTCTTGATGCCGAAGAGGTTGTTGCTCGAGCGGCCCGCCGCATCCTCGGGGATGCGCCGGCCCCAGTCGGTCTCGAGCGCCGCCTGCGCGACGACGCTCTGCGGAGCGACCCCGAGCTGCTCGGCGGCCTCCTGCGCATGCGGCCACACGTCGCGGATGAAACGGGTCTGCTCGGCGCGCGTCGCCGGCCCGCCCATGGCGGGCGTCGTGCGGGTACCCGATCCTCCCATCGCAGGCGTCGAGCGGGTCCCCGATCCTCCCATCGCGGGCGTGGACCGTGTGGCCGGCATGAGCGGCGCGGAGGGTCCGGATGGCATCGACGGGGCCGATGGCGCGGGGCCCACGGACTCGCTGCTTGCGGCGGTGCCCGCACCGGATGACCCGCCGGTGCCCTGCGCTCCGGCGACCCCTCTGCGCTGCAGCTGGCGGATGAGCATGTCGGCGAGGCCGAGTCCATGCCCGCGCGTGAGCTCGAGCGACAGCTGGTCGTCGAACATTTCCTGGTAGGTCTGCTCCTGGTCGCTGCCGAAGATCGGATCCGGACCGATCGCATCGCGCATGCTCTTGATCAGCATGCGCGCGAACAGGCTCTCGAACTGCCTCGCGACCTCGCGGACGGCGGCCGGATCGTCACGATGGGCGGCCTGCTTGAGCGACTCGAGGCCGGCGAAGTCGCCGTAGACCTGCGCGTTCGCGATGGGGGTCGTCATGGACGCGCCGGGGCTCTCAGATGACGATGAGCTGCGCGTGCAGGGCGCCGGCCTGCTGTAGCGCGTCGAGAATCGCGACGAGATCGCCCGGGGCGGCGCCCACCGCGTTGACCGCGCGAACGATCTCATCGAGGTTCACGCCGGCCTGGAACACGAACATGTGCGCGTCCGCCTGCTTCACGTCGATCGAGCTGCGGGGCGTGACGACGGTCTGGCCGCCCTGCGAGAAGGCCGTCGGCTGGCTCACGTCCTCGCGCTCGGTGATCGTGACGGAGAGCGAGCCGTGCGCGACGGCCGCAGCCATCACGCGCACCTGGGAGCTGATCACGACCGTGCCGGTGCGCGAGTTGATGATGACCCGGGCCGGCGCCGTGCCCGGGTCCACGTCGATCCCCTCGATCTCGGCGACGTACGCGATGCGCTGATCGGAATCGGTCGGCGCGGTCACGCGGATCGAGACGGCATCGAGCGCCGCGGCCGTACCGGCCCCGAGGAGCTTGTTGATCGCGGCGGCGACCCGCGCGGCCGTCGTGAAGTCCGGCGTGTCGAGGTTGAGGGTGACGTGCGGATCGCGGTCGAACTGCATGGGGACCGAGCGCTCGACGGTCGCGCCGTTCGGGATGCGGCCGCTGCTGGGCACGTTGAGGATGATCTTCGAGCCGTCCTTGCCGCTCACGCCGAAGCCGCTCACGAGCACGCTGCCCTGCGCGACGGCGTACACCTGGCCGTCGGCGCCCCGGAGCGAGGTCATGAGGAGCTCGCCGCCGCGCAGGCTCTGCGCATCGCCGATGGAGCTGACGGTCACGTCGATCGTCTGGCCGGGCTTGGCGAACGGGGGCAGATCCGCGGTGACGGTGACCGCGGCGACGTTGTTGATCATCGGGTTCGTGTTCGGGGGAATGGTGACGCCGAACTTCAGGAGCAGGTTCTCGATGCTCTGCATCGTAAAGGGCGCCATGGTCGTCTGGTCGCCGGTGCCGTTGAGGCCGACCACCAGTCCGTAGCCGACCAGCTGGTTGGTGCGCACGCCGGCGATCGTCGCGATGTCCTCGATGCGCTCGGCGCGCGCCGCGGGCGCCGCGGCGAGCGCGGTCAACAAACAGAGCACGCACGCGGCGGCGGCGGATGCGCGGCGGGCGGCGCACTTCACGGTCGGGGAGTTCGCAGGCATCAGAACGGTGTCCACGGTGAGTTGAAGAAGCGCGAGAGCCACCCCTGAGCGTTGGCGTCGGCGATCGCGCCCTTGCCGACGTAGCTGATCTTTGCGTCCGCGACGCGGTACGAGGGGACCGAGTCGTCCGAGGCGAGATCGATCGGGCGGATGACGCCCGTCAGGCGGATGAGCTCCTGTCCTTGATTGAGCGCGAGCTGCTTCTGCCCGGCGACGAGCAGATAGCCGTTCGGCAGCACCCTCATCACGGTGACGGCGAGGTATCCGGTGAGGCTGTTGCTCTGCGCGCTGTCGCCCTCGCCGGTGAACTTCGTGGCATCGTCGATGTTGTTGTCGAGGATCTGTGCGCCGTGGGCCGTGAGGGCCTTGCCGAGGATCGTCATGCCCGGCAGCGTGTCGGACGTGGACTTGCTCGTGTCCGTGGTGGCCGACTTCTGCGCGGCCGTGCTCTCCTCGAGCACGATCGTCACGAGGTCGCCCACGTGGCGCGCCACCGGGTTCGCGGCGAGCTCCATCTCGCTGTCGGGCTGATAGATCGCGCCGGGCGTCGGCGGGGGCATCTTGAGCTCCGTCCAGGCGAGCGCGTCGTCCGTCTTGGCGAGCCGGTCCGAGGTGCGGCAACCGCTTGCGCAGAGGAGCACGAGGCCCGCGAGGGCCGCGCAGAGCGGCGCGAGTCGCAGGCACGGGGTCTTGATGAGCTCTCGCATGGATCCTCGCTCACATGTTCTGCGTGCCGTACTGCAGCATCTGGTCGGTGGTCTCGACCGCCCGCGAGTCCATCTCGTAGGCCTCCTGCGTTTGGATCATGTTGACGAGCTCCTCGACCACATCGACGTTCGAGCCCTCGACCGAGCCTTGGATGAGCGTGCCGAGGCCGCTCAGGCCCGGCGTGCCGACCGTCGGCGGGCCGCTCGAGGCGGTCTCGATCGAGAGGTTCCCGCCGGTATCCTGCAGGCCCGCGGGATTGATGAAGTTCGCGAGCTGCAGCGTGCCGACGGTCGTCGGCGTCGCTTGATTGGCGAGCTGCACGCTCACCGTGCCGTCCGCGCCGATCGTGACGCTCTGCGCGCCGTTCGGGATGGTGATCGCGGGTTGCACCTGGTAGCCCGCCGAGGTGACGAGCTGGCCCTGCGCGTTCAGCTGGAAGCTGCCGTCCCGGGTGTACGCGAGCTCACCGTCCGGCTGCAGCACCTGGAAGAACCCGAGGCCCTGGATCGCCACATCGAAGGTGTTGCCGGTGTTGTTGATGCTGCCCTGCGCGTAGTTCTTCTCGGTGGAGACGACGCGCACGCCGGTGCCCACATTGAGGCCGGTCGGCTCCTGGGTGGTCTGGGAGGTGTCGGCGCCGACCTGCGAGAGATTCTGGTAGAGCAGGTCGTCGAACACGGCGCGGCTGCCCTTGAACCCCGTCGTGTTGACGTTCGCGAGGTTGTTGGCGGTGATCGTCATCTGCGTCTGCTGGGCGTCGAGGCCGGTCTTTGCGGCCCACAGTGCGGGTTCCATGCGTCAGATCCTCATCGGGTGTGGATGGCGGAGCGTGCCGATCAGCTCGACTGCAGCAGCTTCGAGGAGGAGGCGCTATCGTCCTCGGCGGTGTGCAGGGACTTCACCTGCAGCTCGAAGCGCCTCGAGAGCTCGATCATGTTGACGAGGCAGCTCGGAATGTTGACGTTGCTTGACTCGAGGACGCCCGTCGCGAGCGTCGTGCCGGCGTCGGCCGGTGCCGGCGTCCCATCGGCGGTGCGGTACAGGCCGTCGAGTCCCTTCACGAGGGACCCAGCGGGGGGGTTCACGAGCTTGATGCGCCCGACCGTCGCGAGCGTCACCGGGGTCTGGCCCATCGGCACGATGGTGATCGTGCCGTCGGCGCCGATGGTGGTCGAGGCGGCGGGCGGGATGCTGATCGGGCCGTCGTCCCCGAGGACGGGGTGGCCGGTGGCCGTCATGAGCACTCCGCTCGGGTCCACGTGCAGGTCGCCGGCGCGCGTGTACGCCTCGCTGCCGGCCTCGTCCTGCACGGCGATGAATCCCGAGTTCTGCACCGCGACATCGAGCGGGTTGCCGGTCTGCACCTGCACCCCCGCCGTGCTGTCGTAGCCGACCGAGGCGTCCGTCGCGTACACGCGCGAGGGATAGCCCGGACCGCTCACCGCACGGCTCTGGAAGGCCGTGAGGTCGGCTTTGAACCCCGTCGTGCTGGCGTTCGCGAGGTTGTAGTTGTTCGCCGCCTGGGCGGCGAGCGTCTCCTTCGCGCCCGACATCGCGACGTAGATGAGCTTGTCCACCGATTACCCCTGCTGGTCGATCTGGATGATCGACTGGGTGACCTGATCCTGGGTCTGGATCATCTGGGCGTTCGCCTGGAAGTCGCGCTCCGCCGTGATCATGTCGACCAGGGCCGAGGTGGTGTCGACGTTCGACTCCTCGAGCGAGCCCGACTGGATCGTGCCGAAGCCCGAGCCGCCCGCCACGCCGTTCACCGGCGCGCCGGAGTCGATCGTCGCCGTCCAGCTCGCGTTGCCGAGCTGCTGCAGCCCCTGGGAGTTCGCGAAATTCGCGAGCGCGATCTGTCCCAGGTCGACCGAGTTGCCGTTCGTGTACTGGGCCTGCAC
>JASHTK010000084.1 GCA_030040575.1 Gammaproteobacteria bacterium | reverse complement strand
TCCGTTGTTCGGCGAGGTAGGTGAAGGGCCCGGCAGCCTGGACTGCCGCAGGTAGGCAGCACAACAGCGCTGCTAAGACCGCTACTGCCCCCAACAGCCGGGCACCCGGGAATATATGCGTCCGCATTATTTATGCACCGTATCTAGGCAGTGCTGCGGGTTAGCCTTTGAGCATCCAGCCTCTCCCGTAGCGTTACTGTAACCCCCTGACGACCAATGGCATTGCGTATGATTCGAGCCGCACGAGCTGGTGCGTGACTGCCAAGGTTTATCCCCCGGGATCGCAGGTTGTAGATTAACTGCCTCTATAGTCCTGCAAGGACTTCTGCAACCAGGACTGAAAATCATGGTAAGTGAACGGACACGATAGCTCTGGCTGTCCCTTGCACCCGCTCCGCATTTTCGCCGTTAGAGTATCAAGCCAATGGAAAAATTGAGTCTTTCCTCCAAAGGCTTTTGAGTATCGCGCCAAGGCATCACCAAAAAGGCCTTTCACTTCCGTATCCGATAGGATCGGTTGGTCGATCCGCAACGGTGGACTGTGATGCCGCTGAAGCATTGTAATATTAGGGATATTTGCTACGCACGTGCCGTGGCGAATTAGATAGATGCCTAGATTGTCGGGAGTCCCAGCGATATATATTCTCTGCGACGCTGTTACGTACTGAGCATACAAGGTCAGCGCAGGCGGCAGCGGGTTGATCTCCGAAAGCTCTAACTTACATGCCGGCAACAATCTGCTGGTTGACAGCCGGCCAAAATGCGCCTGGTCAGGAAAATAATATAATCCAAATATTGGTTCCTCTATCCACGAGTTCCTCGAAGCCGCTCGAACTACGTCAGAGATTACGCAAAGAAGAACTGAGAATGCGGTCAGTCCTATCAGCGCTCGCAATATCCGCGGTCGTCGCATTTTCGGCACCCTAATTGCGTCTTCCAGTAAACTGGTAGTAGGTTACCTGCGCACCTGCGTAGCTTGGACCGTGGCTTGGCATTGGGCCCGGCGTTGCAATATCGGCGTCCCAGAAGGTCCCATCGAAGATTGAAATGTGGCTCGTGCCATTGCCGACAGTTATCGCAATGTCGCCGGCTTGAGCCGTATAGTTGGCCGCGTTGGTCACTAACTGATAACAACCGCTATCTATGAGGGCTTTCCCCCAATTGCCCGGCATGGGCGTATTGCCCGGCGCGTTCCCCAAAGGCGGGAGCCGCAATCCACCCGCACCCACGATATCCCCCCGTACAGTCCGAGCACAGTTGCCGCCACCCCGGCGTCTTCGCTGACCAGTATTTGGATTCGTAGATCCGTTGATAGCGTCTTGAATAAGCTGGCCGATGTCTATGGTACAGGGTGCAAGACCGGAGGAATCAAATCGGCTTATGGGATTCCCTCCCACGTAGGCATAAGTCGAGTAGCTGCCGGCTTTCAACCCAATTGGATCTGCTTCGACGTAGCGCGTACCGTCTGAGCATAATTCGCGCCCGCCATTGTAGAATTTCAATGAAGCATAACTATCCATCCTATCAAAGCGATCACTATTACGCCTTCACATACGAAATAGACTTTGCTCCTTCGCAACCCGAGCCAGGTCAGTACACCGATACCGAGATAGAAAATCGCGTTCAGAGCAATGAGTGCAAAGTGAGCGGCGTCCCAATACGAGGAACCGCTGATCGCGATGGTTCCGATTGATGCCGGAAACAAAAAGAGAGTCGCCTTCAATGCTAACGTGTAGATACTATCGGAGGATATCGACCGCTCAAATATCCACCAGAGGGCGTTCAGGGCCAACGCAACTGAAGCCCCCACCACCCCAAAGCCGGCCGCAAACGGGATTAGTTTGCTCATTTGCTGGTGCCCGTGCTGTAGTTCTTTTTAAGCCAATCAAACAGGCTCTTCGGTAGAGTGTCGCGTGGCGCCACCAGCTTCGCCGTCTTCAACGCGCCCTCGACAGTAATGGCACAATTGTTGGCGTATAGATTGTACTGGCCAGGACTCTGCATCAACTGCTTTATGTATGCCAGCACGGCATTGGCCGCGGCGGTATGGAAGTTGGGCTGCCAGGACCAGGTGGCGCTCGACTCGCAGTTCAACCTGATCGTGGACAGAATGTGGGGGATCCCCGAGCACCGGAGGCCGACCGCACAGGTCGCAGATTTCTATCAGCGCACCGATTACACTCTGAGCAAAGATCTCGCGGGCGTTGTCGGTCAAGCGGGATGGAAGAACTGGGATGAGGCCGTGGCCTTACTCTCGATCGAACGACCGCGGGGCCGCCACGACGCTCGGAAGGTATCGTCGCGCTCTCGTCTTCGAGGACTACCGAGAAGTTGACCGGAACTTGAATGATGTCGCCCGGCGCGCCTTCCGAGCCGCGACCCTCGCAGGCTCGAGCGGCTCGAGCGCGCGCTTGGGAGGCAACCCGACGGCCCGCGCAAGCGCATCGGCCGGAACGCTTGCCAGCTCGCGCGGCTCGAGCTTGTGCATACCCCCACCGTAGACGCGGCCGGACGCGAGGAGCGTGTCGCGCCCGATCGCGTTCAATTGACGCCACGCGGCGCGGAGCGCCTCCGGCGAGCGTGCGAGGCGCCGGGCGAGGAGCGCCGTCGGATACATCATGAGATAAGCGTTCGTCGCGGTCGCCTGGGAGTGGTTGAGCAGGAAGCGGAACGGCCGCCCCTCGTGATCGCTCCGCCCGATGTACGTGCACACGATGGGGGCGGCGGGGCGTCGCTCCTGCAAATACCACACGCGACGGGAGCGGCAGAGGTGCCGAGCCGCCACATCGGCAAGTCCCCTGCGCAGATAGGACCAGAGCACAGGCTCGACCCGCCGCAGCTCGTCCGCCGGCAGGTCGCAATCGATCAGAAACAGCCGCCGACTGAGCCGCGGAACGCCATTCGTGTCCGCGTCGATCTCATCTTCCCGGATGAAGCGCGCGCTCGGGAGCACGGGGCGAAGGAACCGTCGCGGCAGCTCGAGTGCGCTCGCCTTGGCCTCATCGAGGATGAAGAAGTCATTGGCTCCGGTCGCCAGGCCTCGCCGGATGCTGAAGAGGTCCCCGAGCCGATACCCCTCCTGAGCGACCGCCGCTCTCGACATCGGCAAGCGCGTCCACTTCTCCGTGGGTGCGAGGTCGGCGACCCGAATCGCCTGGCTCATCGCGGGATGCCGCAGCGTTCCGCCATACGAGCATTGCACGAGGTGCTCCGGGGAGGGCCTGCGATTGAGGAAGCAGACGACGGCAGAAGAGACGAGCGCATCGTCGAACTGCACCTCGTTTGGATCGAAGCGGTGGATGCGCAGCAGCGTCGTCCGGCTGAGCAGGTACTCCTTGAGAGCGCAGCCGTAGTTCACCTCCATGAACTCGCTCGGGACGAGCCATCCGGCGATGCAGTCCGGCTCCATCCAGCCGTGGGCGATCGCCATGAAGTGACAGTAGAGGCCTGCGAGACCGGAGAGTCGGATGTGCGCCCGCTCCGCCGAGAGCCGCCGCAGCCGCGCCTTGTCGGAGGTTCCCAAGTGGTGGTGCCGAACGTAGGGGGGATTGCAGAGGAGCACCGTCGCCCGCTCGCCGGCGCCTGGAGCGCGCTCACGGGTGAAGTCACGGTGGCACACCTTGAGGGGCGTGCCCTTCCACAGCACCTTGGCCGTGGCCGCATACGCGGCATCGATCTCGAATCCAACGGCCGACGCGATCCGCCCGGACCGTGCGCAGCCGAGCAGCGCTGCGTAGAAGGCGCCCGTCCCGAGCGCCGGGTCGAGAAAGGAGATGGGACGCCCGGGCGAGCACTGCGACAGGGCGAATTCCACGATCTCGCGCGCGAGCCGAGCGGGGGTGGCGTACTGACCCAGCCGGTTTCGCTCGCGACGTGACGTCCGAGACTCGAGCTCCGCTTGTCGCGCCAAGCGCGACGCTTCGAGCGCCTCGGCGTCGATGGGTGGGCCTCCGTCGGTTGCCATAGCCGCATAGCTTAGCCGCAGGCCGTCGAATTGTGACTCACCCCGGTGGAAGATATGCTCCCACGCAGAGGTCGAGACAGCCCGCCCGCGAGGCAGGGAGATCCGGTCATGAGCCCTCGTGACAACGGTCGAGACGTCGTGACGGCGACGATCAACTACACCGGTGCCATGACGGGGACGCCTCGCTATCACGCGCAGGATCACTCGCGGGATGTGCATGTGCTCGACCCCCGGAGCGTCACCATCGAGAACGCGCGCGCCCGCCCCGATGCGCCGCGCCTCGACCGCGAGGGGTTCGCTCTGGTGCGGCATGCGACGAGCGTCGGAAGCTTCCTCGACGCCGATGAGCTCCAACGGGTGTACGTTCCGGAAGTGGAGCGCTTGGTCTGCGAGGCGACGGGTGCCGTGGCCGCCGTGGTGACTGCGACGCCGTTCGTCCGCTTCTCCGAGCGCTCGCCCCTCTCGGGCCAGCTCAAGAACTCCCTGCCGGCGCGATTCGCGCACATCGACTATGGGGATGCACGGGCCCGTGCCATCGCGGAGCAGTCCTTCGCGGCCGCCCGCGGTGGACCCCCGCGCATGGGACGCTTCGCGCACTACAACGTCTGGCGTGTGCTCTCGCCGCCGCCCCAGGATGTGCCGCTTGCCGTGTGCAGCGCCCCGACCATCGCGGACGAGGACCTCGTCCCAGCGCTTGCAGTGTTCGACTTTCCCGGAGTCCCGGAGCGGACGGCCGAGAGTCTCGTCATCCGCTACAACCCCGCGCATCGATGGCACTACTTTCGCGACATGCGGCCCGATGAAGCCCTCCTCTTCGTGACGAAAGAGTCCGACCCCGTCCGACCCCGCCAGGTGGCGCACACCGCGTTCGACGATCCGACCTGTCCCTCCGGGGCCGCCCCGCGCTCGAGCATCGAGATTCGGGTCGTCGCCTACTTCGACTCGCGCGATCGCTAGCCGGGCCGCCCGGTGGCCACGGCCTCAATGAGTTGCCGGCCCGAGCGCCCGCCCCTACAATCGGCGCGGCGCCGGGGCCGCGGAGGATCGCGACCGCGGAGGTTCGCGGTCCCGCTCGAATAACAATCAAAGGATCCGGGGCAGCCCGCGACACGCAACCATCACGAGGGGGAAACCGATGAACGCAACCACCTGGGATTCATCCTACGAATGGCGGGCCGTGCTCATCATGAGCGTCGCCTTCGGGCTCGTCGGCGTCGACCGCTTCGTCCTGCCGACCTTGTTTCCGTCGATGATGCAGGACCTGCACCTCAACTACCAGGATCTCGGCAACCTCGTCGGCATTCTCGGCGTCGCGTGGGGCACGGCGGCGATCCTCGTCGGCAACCTCTCCGATCGGCTCGGCCGCCGGCGCGTGCTCGTGCCGGCCGTCGTGCTCTTCTCGCTGCTCTCCGTGCTGAGCGGCTTTGCGACGGGGCTGCTGAGCCTGCTCGCGATCCGCGCGGTGATGGGGTTCGCCGAGGGTCCGGTCGCCTCGACGGGCGTCGCGGTGGCGGTCGAGGCCTCCCACCCGCGGCGCCGCGGCATGAACAACGGGTTCTTCCAGTGCACGATCGCCCTCTTCGGGATCGGCATCGCGCCGATCGTCGCGACGCAGCTGCTGCGGATCACCTCCTGGCGAGCGGTGTTCTGGATCGTCGGGGCGCCGGGGCTGATCGCCGCGGCCTTCATGTGGTTCATCATTCGCGAGCCGCGCAGCATCCCGGGGGCGCACCAGACGGCCGCGCCGCGCCGCGCGCCCCTCGGGACGATCTTCAGGCACCGCAACGTTCCGCTCTCGATCCTCGGGCTGCTCTGCGCCATGACCGGGGTCTTCGTGCTCTCGGCGGTCATGCCGAACTACCTCGAGGACTACCTGAAGCTCACCAATTCCCAGATGGGGTTCGTCACCTCGGCGATCGGCTTTGGCGGGGCCCTCGGCCAGTTCGGCCTCCTCACGCTCTCCGACTTCATCGGACGGCGCTCGGCGACGCTGCTCTCGTTCGTCATCGCCGCGATCTTTCTCTGGCTCTTCATTCACACCGGAGTGAACCTCCCCGTCCTGTTCGTGCTGCTGTCGATCGCCGCGATGTTCAACTTCGGCGCGCTCGCGATCCTCGCCGGACCCATTCCCGCGGAGGCGGCCCCCGTCGGGCTCCTCGCCTCGGTCGCCGGACTCGTCATCGGGGGCGGCGAGATCTTCGGGGGCGGCGTCGCGCCCTCGCTTGCCGGCACGATTGCCCAGCACTTTGGCATTCAGTACACGCTGTATTACGCTCTCGCAGGACAGGTCGCCGGCCTGCTGATCTGCGCCTTCCTGCTCGAGACCGCGCCGCGCAGATCGGGAAGCGGTCGGCGGGCCGCGGTGTCGGAGCTCGACAAGGCGCCGGCGACTCTGCACTGACCCCGAGCGCCGGCCGCGCCGCGGGCGAGCGGCCACCGGCGAGCGACCCACTTGCATTGAAGGAGCAGCCCATGAGCATCAAGCCCTTGTTCACCGCGACCGCGACCGCGACGGGAGGCCGCAACGGCCACACCGAGGCGCAGGATCACTCGATTGCCGCGGACCTGTCGGTCCCGAAGGCCATGGGCGGGCCCGGCAAGCCCGGCACGACGACGCCCGAGCACTTGTTTGCCGCAGGTTACGCGGCGTGTTTCGGCGGAGCCCTCGACTACGTGGCGCAGCAGAGGAAAAAGAGTGCCCGCAACGCCGCTGTCACCTGCAGCGTGACGATTGGCCCGCGCGATGCGGGAGGCTTCGGGCTCATGGTGAAGCTGCACGTGAAGGACGCGAGCCTCTCCCAGTCGGACCTCACCGACATCGCCCGCGAGGCGCACGAGAAGATCTGCCCCTACTCGCACGCGACGCGCGGAAATGTCCCGGTCGAGATCGTGGTGGAGGGCGCTTAGGGGCCGCGTCACCACCCTCACACCTTGAGGCCGATCGAGCGCATGAGCTCGAGGCCGTTGCTCTTCGCGACGACGCCGTCGCGCAGCGTGAAGTCGAACGTGATGCGCCCGTCGCGCACCTCGTCCTCGAAGTGCACGTTGCGCAGCCTCCCCTCCCCGAGGCCGTGCATCTCGGTGAGCGCGAGGTCGTGGGTGCTCACGAGCCCGATCGCCTCGCGCTCGAGGAGTGCCCGCACGATCGCCTCGGCGCCGATGCGTCGGTCCATGGAGTTCGTGCCCTGCAGCACCTCATCGAGCAGGAACAGGAGGCGCGGCGCGGCGCCCGCAAGCTCGTAGAGCTGCCGCAGGCGGGTGATCTCCACGTAGAAGCGCGAGCGGCCCTCGCTCAGGGAGTCGTTGATGCGAATGCTCGCGCCGACCTGAAGCGGCGTGAGCGTGAGCGATCGGGCACGCACGGGCGCTCCGGCCATGGCGAGCACCGCATTGACGCCGACGGCACGAAGCAGCGTGCTCTTGCCCGACATGTTCGAGCCGCTGACGAGCAGCACGCGCGCGCGGCCGGAAAGATCCACGTCGTTGCGGACGCACCGCGCCGGCGGAATCAACGGATGCCCGAGGCTCAAGGCGCGGAAGCGCGGCGGCGCCCCCTCCTCGAGATCCGGAAGGGGATCATCGGGGTGCTCGAAGCTGTACTGCGCGATCGAGGACAGCGCCTCGAACCGTCCCGCAACTTCGGCCCAAGTCCGCACCTTCGCCCCGTGGGCGCGCCGCCAGCGCTCCGCCGCGAGCCCGACCTGGACCGAGTAAAGGAGCGGCACGGAGAAAAACCAGCTCACCACCGGGTTCTGCCTCGATTCGGCAAGCGCCGCGAGGGTGCTGAGTCGCCCCATGCACCGGGCCGCGGACCGCTCCCCGGAGGCGAGCGCGCGGACAAGCGCCCGCATCTCGGCCACCTCAAAGGGCTCGCTCTCCACCCGCGCGAGCAGTCCGGCGAACATTTTGAGGTCCTCGAATGCGCTCTCGGTCGAGACGAGCACCTCCCCGAGCCGTGCCTTCAGCAGGTAGAGCACCGCGACCTCAGCGAGGACGACCGCGAGGAACGGCTCGAGAAGACCGAGGACGGCCCAGGTTGCCGCCGCGAGGAGGCTCGCGAGCGGCAGCAGTCGAGCCGCCCAGCGAATCCACGGCCGATCGAGCACGTTCGCCGACTCCGCCCAGGCGAGGAGCGATCGCGGCTGCACGCCGACATTCTCATCGTCCCCGAGCACGGCCAGGTCCTCGCGCAGGTCAAGCCGGTCCCGCAAATCTGCGAGGCAGGCGTGACGCTCGCGAATCTCCCCGAGCGAGGCGGGCGTGAGCAGCCAGCGCGCGAGCGCCTCCTCACCCATTCGCGTGCGCGCCGCGCAGAGCAGCTCGAACAGTCCGCCCGTGCCGAACAGGTCGAGATCGGCGGCATAGGGGTGCTCGGCCTCGGCGAAGCGCTCGCCTTGGCGCCCGCCGCCCGCCCACCGGTCTTGAATCCGCGCGAGCCCGCTGCGATAGAATGCGGCCGCACGCTCGGCACGGGCTCGATCCCGCCGCACGCCGGCGTGGTAGATCACCGCGCCGACGAATCCCGCGATCGGGGCCGAGAGCCACAGAGGTGAGAGGACGTGCCCGTGCAGCGACTCCCAGGCGATGACGACGGCCACCGCGGCGAGCAGCAGGCGGGCCGAGCCGAGACGCGACTGAAGCGCTTGCAACCGGCTCGCGCGCGACTCCCACACCCCGAGCCGGCCGGCATATTCATCGGCGGGTGACACGGCCTCATTCTATCCGGCGCGCCGTGGCATTTCCCTACCTGCAGGACCTCATCCGGGCCGCGACCGGCCTCGATGTCCCGCTGCCTCTGCCCACCTTCGGTCTGTGCGTCGTCATCGCGGTGCTCTCCTCGATCGGCGTCGCGCGGCTCGAGCTGCTGCGCCTCGACCGTGCAGGACGCCTCGGCGATGGACTGCGGCTCGGCGCGAGCGATCGGACGAAGCGGCTCACCAATTTCGTGGTGGATTTCACCGTGCTCGTGGTCCTCGCGGGCTTCGCCGGCGCTCGCATCGCCTCGATCCTCGAGGTGCCGCGCGAGTTCATCGAGGACCCCTGGCCCATGATCTTCTCGCGGCAGGGATTTAACTTCCTCGGGGGGCTCGTCGCGGGCGCGATCGTCGGCGCCTGGTACGCCCGGCGTCGCGGGGTTCCCGTCCCGGTCGCCTGCGATGCCTTCGCGCCCTCGCTGATGCTCGCTTACGCGCTCGGGCGGATCGGCTGCCAGCTCTCGGGCGACGGCGACTGGGGCATCGCTGCGAACCTGGCGCTGAAGCCTCACTGGATCCCGACGTGGCTGTGGGCTCAAACCTACGATCACAACATCGCGGGCGTCGTCATCGCGCCGCCCGGGGTGTACCCGACTCCGATCTACGAGACGCTCCTGTGCCTTGCGCTGTTCGGTCTCCTCTGGAGCGTGCGCCGGCACCCGTTCCGGCCTGGGTGGCTCTTTGCGCTGTATCTGCTGCTCTGTGGGCTCGAGCGACTTCTCATCGAGCCCATCCGCATCAACCCCCGCGCGCACTTTCTCGGCATCGCGGCCACCCAGGCCGAGATCATCGCGGGAGCGATCGCCGCACTCGGGGCGGCGGCCCTCATCGTGCTCAGCCGCCGCGCAGGCACGCGGGCAGTGAGATCACCCGGAGCGCCGGGCGGTGCGTAGGAGCCTCAGCGCGATCGGAGTCAAACGCGCTACACTGCCGCGGTGGCGAGGAAATCCCGTCTGACACGCCGATCGACTCTCGTCGGCCGCGAAGTCCTCACGCACGGGCTCCCGCGCCGGCCGTGGCTGGACCTGTATCACTCGCTCATGACGATGAGCTGGCCGCGCCTCTTCGGGAGCTACGCGGGCTTCTTCATTCTGTTCAACCTCGCGTTCGCCGGGGCTTATGCGCTGCAGCCGGGCGATGTCGCCAATCTCGACCCGCCTGGCTACTGGGGCCTCTTCTTCTTCAGCGTCGAGACGCTCGCGACGGTCGGTTACGGGGACATGCACCCGCGCACGCCGTTCGCTCACATCGTCGCCTCCTTCGAGATCTTCACCGGCATGATGAGCCTCGCGCTCATCACGGGCATGATGTTCGCCCGCTTCTCCCGGCCGACCGCGCGGATCCTGTTCGCCCGGCACGCGGTGATTCGCCCC
>JASHTK010000083.1 GCA_030040575.1 Gammaproteobacteria bacterium | reverse complement strand
AACGCGACCGAGCACGCGGTCTCCCGCGCCAGCACTGACGCATCGCCGATCTGCCAGGCCCGGCACCGATCATGCCGGCTGTAAGGCCGGATATCGGGCAAGTCCGAGGGAGTTGCGTTGCCAGAACCGGGCTGGCCTCGTCATGCAGGCGGCGATGCACGCGACGATGAGGCGGCGGGTGACGGACCAGGTCACGGGATATAGTCGGCGCCGGTAGTCAGCATGCCGCGGGATTTGCCGTCAGCCGTCACTTATTGAGAGACAAATCCTCAAGTCGAGTCCTCCTTCGGAGCACTGCGATGCGTTGCAGCTCCAGGCGGTTCCGGCTTGAGGTACACGAACAGGCACCCGACGCAGATAGCCAGGCCCACAAGCGGAGTGACCAGTGCGACGCCTGCAGCAGTTCCAAAGAGCAACAACGTGGTCACGGATCGGATATGCATCCTCCGGCGCACCGTGGCTGGCACTCGATCGCCGGGAGTCGCGATCAGCTCCCAGATCAGTCCGATGTAGGTCGCGTTGACCAGGAAGAAGACCAGCGCATAGAACGCGACCGGCTGGGGTCCCAGCCGACTCACGGCCATCCACGCGGTCGAGAGCGGCAGCAGCGACATCGAGAACAGATGCGCAAAGTTGAACCACAGCAGGCGAGGCGTCGCCTCGCTCGCATAACGCATCAGATAATGATGGTTGGTCCAGACGATCGCGATGAAAAGGTAGCTCACCGCATAGCTGAGCCAGGTGGGCCAGAGCTGGCCCAGCGATGCGAAGGTCGGAACTGCCGGGGGACGCAGGTCGAGCACGAGGACCGTCAGCAGGACCGCGAAGACCCCATCGGAGAGCGCGCTCACGCGCTCCGGTGTGGCCTTACGCAGCACCTGAGGACCTTCCCGATCGGGTAGGTGTCGAAATCGCCATCCGAACGGTGATTCGCATGGTCAGCGGCTCGCCTTGCGTCTGCGGCGGTGAGCCGCCTGCTTGGCGCGATTTCCACACAGCGCCATGCTGCACCAGCGCCGCGCCCGACTCCGCGTGTGATCCGCGAACAGCAGCGTGCAGGTGGGTCCTTCGCATGCCTTGACGTAGGTGAGATCCTCGGAGCACAGGAACCGCGCCAGGGCGTCGGCGATGGGGAGCAGCAGCGCCTCCGGCGAGCGCCACGAGCGCACGGATCGAAGCTCGAGCGCATTTCCGTCTTTGTCGGTCGCTGGCGCGATCTGAAAGAACGACGCATCGCGCTCGAGCAAGCGATTGAGCCGCTCGAGCTTCTTGAGGTCCTTTCGTTGCAAGGGACGTCCCTTCTGCTCCTGTACAAAGCCGCGAAACCACTCGCGTAGGCTCCTCGCCTGCTCGGCCACCTTGTCGAGCTCCTCGCGCGAGGACTGCCGCTGAATGCGCTCGATCACACCGTTCGGCACCAGCTGTGCCTGCTGCAACCAGCTGAGCAGACCCTCACCGTCCTCCAGCCAATCGATGCGGCCGTCGGCAGTGGTCGCGACCGTGTTGAGGAAGTCCAGCGCTCGAGCGTCGCCAACGAATATCGCGGGAAGGTGCTGCATCTCACCTTCGCCTATGGAGTAACCATCATAATACCTATTGACAGGTTACTACGATCGCCATAACCTCGCTGCCCCATCGAGGCAGGTTATCAACTTCGGCCGGGCAGTAAAGTAAGGGGGCAGGGCGATGGCGACAGGCGGCGTGAGCGTGGTTCTGGCACATGGTGCCTGGGCCGATGGGTCAAGCTGGGCCAAGGTCATCGGTCCTCTGCTGGCCTCGGGTCACGGGGTCCTCGCGGCGCCCCTGCCGTTGACTTCATTCGACGCCGATGTGGCCGCCCTCGAGCAGACGCTGGAGCGTGCGCCGGGACCCGTCCTGCTGGTCGCGCATGCTTATGCGGGAGCCGTCATCGCGGCCACGCGCAACGAGCGCGTAAAGGCTTTGGCTTACATCGCAGCGCTGGCGCCGGATCAGGGCGAGACCGTCGCCGACGTGTTCTATCGAGCGCCGCCCGATCCGCGAGCGCCCCAGCTCGCGCCCGACAGTCACGGGCTGATCTACCTGCCCGAGTCCGCATTCGCGACAGCGTTCGCGCCTCATGCCACGGCCGCCGAACAGGCGGTCCTCGCAGCGGTGCAGCGACCGATCGCCGCCGCCTGCATCGGCGTTCCAGTGCCGCGCCCGCTCTGGCACGACCTCCCGTCGTGGTATCTGGTTGCGGAACAGGACTACATGATCCGGCCGGAGACCCAGCATTTCATGGCGCAACGCATGCAGGCACGGGTGCGTGCGCACCAGGTCGACCACACGCCCATCGTGACCGCACCGACGGTCGTGATCGACATCATTCGCGAGGCGATCGCAGCGATCGACGCGCACTAGCAGTTGTCAGCGCATTGGAGGAGGGACTTCGATGACTTCCATTCGCTACCGAAAACTCGCCGTCGACGGCGCGGGCATCTTCTATCGCGAAGCCGGTTCGCCCGGTGCACCGAAGCTGCTGTTGCTCCACGGCTTCCCCACTGCGAGCCACATGTTCCGTGACCTCATCCCGCTGTTGGCAGATCGCTTCCACCTCATCGCGCCCGACCTGCCGGGATTCGGCCAGTCGGACTCCCCGGGCCGCGGCCTGACGTTCGACCGAATCGCGCGGAGCATCGACCGATTCACGGAGCTGGTCGGCTGGGATCGCTACGCGCTCTACGTGTTCGATTATGGCGCCCCGACCGGCTTTCGACTGGCGGTCAAGCACCCTGAGCGCATCACGGCGATCATCTCGCAGAATGGCAACGCCTACGCGGAGGGCTTGAGCGAGGGCTGGAATCCGATCCGCGCGTATTGGGAGACCCCCTCCGAGGCCAATCGCGAATCCCTACGCCAATTCCTGAAGCCCGAAACGACGATCTGGCAGTACACGCACGGCGTGCCGGATGCGACTCGGGTCTCACCGGATGGCTACTCGCTCGACAACTTCTATCTGGGCCGGCCTGGGACTGCCGAGGTGCAGCTCGACCTGTTTGGAGACTACCAGAGCAACGTCGCCCTGTATCCCAAGTTTCAGGAATACTTTCGCAGCCGTCGGCCTGCGCTGCTCGCGGCCTGGGGGAAGAACGATCCTTTCTTCCTGCCGGCCGGCGCGGAAGCGTTCAAGCGGGATATCCCCGCGGCTATGGTGCGCTTCTTCGATACCGGACATTTTGCGCTCGAGACGCACGCAGGCGAGATTGCGGCGGTCATCCGGGAGTTCCTGGGACCTGTGATACAAGCCTAGGCAAGCCATCCTGAGGGAGACTGCACATGGTGAAATCGGTGGCCATCGTGACAGGGGCCAGCCAAGGCATCGGTCAGGCAACCGCGGTGCGACTTGCGACTGATTTCTCCGCCCTGACCTTGGTGGAGCGCCGCCGGGAGAATCTGGAGAGGACGGCGGAGCGGGTGCGAAACGCCGGTGCGGAATCGCTCGTCATCGATGTCGATCTGGCGGAGCCGGCCGCCGCTCGAGCCGTGATCGACCAGACGCTCTCGAGGTTCGGCAGAATCGACTCGCTTCTCAACATCGCGGGCGCGGTGCCACAGATCGATCTGTTCGAGATGACCGATGAGCAGTGGGACGCCGGCATGGC
>JASHTK010000082.1 GCA_030040575.1 Gammaproteobacteria bacterium | reverse complement strand
GGTTTGCGGCCAAGGTCTTCCGGATCGCGCTGCTGCTGCACGGGCGGCCGCCGAACCTCGCGACGCTGCTGCGCTGGGCCCTGTCGATCTCCCCTGCGCACGGGGAGTGACCTGCTCGTCCGCGGCGCACCGTCCGCATCTTCAGTCCATCCCGAGGAGAGCTCCATGAGAAACGTCCTGTTGACCATCGGCATGAGCGCCGCGCTCTGGTGCGGCCTGTCGAGCGCGGCGCTCGCCGGCTACGCCGACGATCGCGCCGAGATCGAGAATCTCTCCAACCGATACATGGTGGCCGTCGATGCCGGCGACATCGACACGGTCATGGCGACGTGGGCCGACGACGGCGTGCTCGAGTGGGCGGGCGGCGTGGAGCGCGGCAAGGCGGCCATCCGCAAGGCGATGTCCAACTTCGGCGGCTCGCGGCCCGTCAGCTTGCCCCCGGGCGCGACATCCCGCCCGCGGACCTACCACATGATCATCAACCACGTGATCGACGTGCACGGCAAGACGGCAACGTCCTACGCGTACTGGTTCAACATCACGAACAGCACGCCACAGAAGGACGTTCAGCTCATCTTCTTCGGGCACTACGAGGACGAGCTCGTGAAGCGCCACGGCCACTGGCTGTTCAAGCTGCGCAAGGTCTACAACGAATCGCTTGCCAACCGGCAGCTGTTCTACCCGGGGCTCGGGGAGAAGGACCCGCGGCAGCATTGATCGCGCCGGCCGCGAGCCGAGGCGCTGCTCCAGTGGCGAGCCGAGGCGCCGCTCAGGCCCTGCCGAGCAGCCAGAAGTGCGGGCCGCGCGCCGCCTCGAGCTTCGCGAGCTGCTCGCGATGGATCGCGCGCACGCGCGCGGGCGTGATGGCCTCGGAGCGGTCGACCTCCTCGATGCGAAGGCTCGTCTTGTCCTCGTAGAGATGCTCGCCGACGAGGCGCGCCCGCTCGTCGTAAGGCCAGATGAAGGCCTGGCGGCTCGAGACGTGATAGAGGCGGTCGGCGTGCTCCACGGCGTAGCCGATCAGCCTCAAGTCTGCGCCCGCGGCGAGCTGGTGAAAGGTGATCTCATCGCACACGCCCCAGTCCTCGACGGCGAGGCGATCGTCGGAATGCCACAGCACCGCCTCGCCGACGCTGCGGTAGAAGGCGAGCACGCCCTCCTTGCCCTCGATGACGGCCGGGTTCGCGCCCCAGGTCACGCGGTACACCGGGCGCTCGACCATCATGTCGGGCGCGAGGATCGTCTCGTACTCCCCCGCGCCCTCGAGATGCACGTGGCGCCAGAAGTTAAGGAGGATGGCCCGGTGCAGCGGCTTCGCCGTCCGCTCGAGCAGCTTCGCGGTGGGCTTCATGCAGTCGTACACGGCTTGCTCGAATCGGTTCATGCTCGCCTCCCGCCTGCGGGCGCTCGGGGCCGTCAGCCCCCGGACGGCCTGATGTTCGAGTTGAGGCGGAAGAGGTTCGTCGGGTCGTACCGATCCTTGAGCCGCACCAGGCGTGCATAGTTGCCGCCGTACGTGGCCCGCACGCGTGCCTCGCTCTCCCCCGGGGACGTGTTGACGTAGTACCCTCTGGTGAAGCCCGCGACGCCCTTCCAAACCTCATCGAGCGCCCGGAGATTGAGGTCGCTCTGCGAGGGATCGGACCACGAGCCGTTGACGAACAGATCGTACGCGGCCGCGCGATTCCAGTAGGCCGTCGCATCGGGGCGGACTCTCGCCACGGCGCCGCCCATCTGCGCGAGCTCGACTTCGCAGTCGAGGCCGAGCGGCGTCGCATCGAAGCGCCTGAGGAGCTCATCGAACAAAGCCTCCGGCGTCGAGTCCAGGAATCCGGTCTGCATGTAGGACGCGACGTCGGTGGGCACGGCCACCGGCGCCGTGCCGACCGCACCCTGTGCGGTGAGATAGCTCTCCGCGGTCACACGGGACTTAAGGGGCGTGCCGAGACTTCGCAGAGGCTCGAGCACCCGCTCCGCGTCGCGGAGCGCACCGGAATAGAACACGGCGACGACGACGTAGTGGCCGATCGGCACTCCGCCTCTGCCTCCACCCGGAGGATTGTTGGCGAGGATGACACTCAAGGTGAACTCATCCGGTGCGCGCTCCGCGAGCTCCGCCGCCGCGCGAAACACGCTGCGCGCATGACGGTACGGATAGATCCGGGTCCCGCCGAGCACCCGGTGCGCGAGCGGATGCAGTCGATACTCGAAGGTCGTCACGACCCCGTAGTTGCCGCCGCCGCCGCGCACGGCCCAGAAAAGGTCCGGGTTCTCCGCATCGCTCGCATGCCGCAGCGCGCCGTCGGCCGTCACGATGTCGACCGAGACCAGGTTGTCGCACGTGAGCCCGAAGCTTCGCATCAGGCGGCCCATGCCGCCACCGAGCGTGAGCCCGGCGATGCCGGTGTCCGTCACGGTTCCGAGCGTCGTCGCAAGACCGACGGCCTGCGTCGCGCGATCGACCTCTCCGAGCAGCGCTCCGCCCTGAGCTCGTGCGAGCCGCCGTGTCGGATCGACCCGGACGCCGCTCATCAAAGAGAGATCGAGCATCAGTCCGCCGTCGCACGAGGACTGTCCGGTGGTGCTGTGGCCGCCGCCGCGGACGGCGGTGAGCAGGGCGTGCGAGCGCGCAAACTGGACGGCCTGAGCCACGTCGGCGGCGCCGTGCGCGCGGACGATGAGCGCCGGATGGCGGTCGAAGGAGGGGTCCCAGAGCCTGCGGGCCGCGTCGTACCCCGCATCGTGCGGCAGGAGGATGGGGCCGCGAAGCCGCGCGCGAAAGTCCTCGATCTCGGCTGCCGCAAGGGAGAGCGTCTGGCCCGAGCCGGTGCGTGCGGGAATGTCGCCGGACATCGTGCCGCGGACCGCATCGTCGGCCCACGGACTGCCTGGAGGCGCGAGCGCGCCGGCCGCGGCGACGAGGGCGGACCGCACGAAGGCTCGTCGGCCGATCCTCATGCCTCGAGCCTCCCGCGCATCCGGGCTCGGGTGGCGGCGCGCGCCGGCGGGTTGATGCGGATCATATGCGGCTATCTTAACTCCATCGATGCCGCCGGAACGCTGGCTCCCTCGAGCGCAAGCCCCTCGCCCATCTCGCGCAGGGCGCGCGTTCCGTGGGCTGAGCTAAGATGACCGCGAGAAGTTCCACCATCGGAGATCAGGCCATGGCGCGCGCGCAGTGGGTGGTGCCCCTGTCGATGAGCCTCGTCGCGGCGGCGTTCGTGATGCAGCCGGCCCGGGCCCGGGCGCAAGCACCGAAGCTCGGGTTCGCGCCGGCTGCGCTGACCCAGAGCGCCTACACCTTCGATACCGCCGAGCAGCACGGCGTTCGAGTGGTCGTCGTCGTGACGGGACTCGAGCATCCCTTCGGGCTCGCGCTGCTGCCGAACGGAGATGCGCTCGTGTCCGAGCGCGGTCAGGCGCTGCGGCTGGTGCGCAACGTGACGGGAGCGGACGGCAAGCCCGCACGCCTCGATCCGAAGCCCGTGTCGGGCCTGCCGCCGCTCGAGCCCGCGTTCCGCGGCGGCGGGCTGGAGGATGTGTCCCTGCATCCGCAGTTCGCGCAGAACCACTGGGTTTATTTCACCTTCAACGAGCCGGGAAAGCTCTCGCCGCGAGTCGGAGCGCGGCCCCCGTCCCGTCAGGGCATCGTGACGTTGTGGCGCGGGATCTTGTCCGGGCACGCACTCACGCACGTCGAGATGCTGTTCTCGGCCCGAGAGTCCGGATACGCCGGCGGATCGCGCATCGCGTTCGATGGCAACGGCATGGTGTACTTCACGACCGGCGCGCCCTTCGACGATCGGGCAGAGCGTCTCGATAGCGTCTACGGCAAGGTCCTGCGGCTGCGCGACGACGGCACCGTGCCCCTCGGCAACCCCTTCGTCGGGCGCGCCGGCGCGCGGCCGGAGATCTTCTCCTTCGGCCATCGCGATCAGCTCGGCCTCACGGTCGATCCACTGAACGGTGCGGTGCTCGACACCGAGGAGGGACCGAACGGAGGCGACAAGGTCAACGTGATCCTGCCGGGGCGCAACTATGGCTGGCCGAGAGTCAGCTTCGGGCGCAATTACGATGGGTCGGTCATCTCGCCCTTCCCCCTCGCACCCGGCATCGAGCCGCCGCTCATCGTGTGGGTGCCGTCGCTCGCTCCCGGCAATCTCCTCATCTACACGGGCGA
>JASHTK010000081.1 GCA_030040575.1 Gammaproteobacteria bacterium | reverse complement strand
CCGCTCAGGCAACGCTTCGACCCGCCGCGGCTCGACGAATCTTGGGCGAGTCGGCACCGAGAGGTGAGACGCAGTCTGCGCCTGCACCACGGTCTCATGTGACCTAATGCGCGGCGCGCACCGCAACGCGACATATATCTTGCGCGCGTTCCAACGTCTGCGAGCCCTCGAGACTCTCCGGCAAGAGCCTCGGCTCGCGGGGTGACGATGGGACCGGCAGGGAGCGCACGGCGGAGGAGACTCGTGTTCCAGTCTCGACCAGTGGAATCGCCCGGCCCGGCCCCCCGGCTTTGCCGGGACGAGCCGCGCCGCGCCCGATATGTTCCGAGCTCGCCCTCGGGGCTCGTCCTGGGGCTGCTGCTCGCGCTGGGGCTGCCGCTCGCCTCCCCGCACGGCCCCGCCTGGGCCGACTCGCCGGCCGCCGTGCAGGCCGGACCGCCCTCGACCGGCGAGCTCAAGCAGATGAGCTTGGAGCAGCTGATGAACGTCGAGGTGACCTCGGTCTCCAAGGAGCCGCAGAAGCTCCTGCAGGCGCCCGCCGCGATCGAGGTCATCACGAGTGAGGACATCCGCCGCTCGGGCGCGACCACCCTGCCCGAGGCGCTGCGGCTCGCAGACAACCTCGAGGTGGCGCAGATCAACGCTCACGACTGGGCGATCAGCGCGCGCGGGTTCAACACCAATCTCGCGAACAAGCTCCTCGTGCTGATCGACGGCCGCGCCGTCTACACCCCGCTCTACGGCGGGGTGCTCTGGAACGTGCAGGACTATCCGCTCGAGGACATCGACCGCATCGAGGTGATCAGCGGACCGGGCGGCACGCTCTGGGGAGCGAACGCGGTCAACGGCGTCATCAACATCATCACCAAGTCCGCGAAGGACACGCAAGGGCTTTACGCCTCGACCGCAAGCGGCAACGAGCTCGAGCAGCAGAGCGTCCTGCGCTACGGCGGGGAGCTCGGTCCGGACGTATCCTGGCGCCTCTACGGGAAATACTCCGACTTCGGCGATGAGGTGACGAGCACTGACGCCAACGCGGGTGACGCCTGGCACATGGCGCGCGCCGGCTTTCGCATGGACGCCGACGGCTCGGAGCAGGACCAGCTCACGCTGCAAGCGGACTTCTACGACGGCGACGATGGAACCGGCGCCGCCGGAGCCGAAGCGCTCTCCGGCGCCAACGTGCTCGGGCGCTGGACCCGCGCGCTGCCCGGCGGCTCCTCCTTGAGCCTGCAGGCCTACTACGATCACACGTATCTCGCGCAGCCGTACCCCGCGAGCCCCGCGGGGCTCCCGTACTACACGGGCTTCCCCGCATCCGACTTGACGGACGACCTCGACACCTCGGACGTGCAGTTCCAGTATCACTTCGACTGGGGCTCCGCGCAGCAGATCATCTGGGGTCTCGAGTACCGCGCGACCCACGAGGTGGATCTCGACCTCAACATCGTGCGCTTCCTGCCGCCCGTCCTCAATCAGAACCTCTACAGCGGCTTCCTGCAGGATGAGATCCGGCTCGCCGAGGACGTGTATCTCACGGTCGGCTCGAAGCTCGAGCACAACGACTTCACCGGCTACGAGGTCGAGCCCAACATCCGCCTGCAGTGGGATCTCGATCCGACGCAGCTCCTGTGGGCGGCCGTGTCGCGCGCGGTGCGGACGCCGTCACGGTACGATCGGGACCTCGAGGTGCCGACGGGGCTCGAGAATGCGCCCGCGCCCTTCGAGTTTCCGACGGCCTACCTCACCGGAAACGGCGATTTTCTCTCCGAGACGCTGATCGCGTACGAGGTGGGCTATCGCGCCGCGCTCGGGCCGCGCCTCACGGGCTCGATCTCCACCTTCTACAACGACTACAACGACCTGCGCGGCACCGCCGCGACGCCGACGACCTTCTTCTATCCCTACCCCTACCCGGTCTACTTCCAGAACGACCTCGAGGGGGAGACGCACGGGGTGGAGCTCACCCTCTCCTATCAGCTGCTCGAGTGGTGGCGGCTGCACGCCGGCTACGATCTGCTGGCCGAGGACCTCCACGTCAAGCCCGGGTACGTCGACACGACCGATGCGACGAGCGAGACGGCCGATCCGAAGCACCAGGCCTCGCTGCGCTCCAGCATGGACCTGCCGCACAACGTGACGCTCGACGCGGACCTGCGCTGGGTGGATGCCTTCACGATCGACAACGGACCGACGGCGGGGCCCGTTGTCGGTGTGGTGCCGAGCTACTTCGAGCTCGGCACCCGGCTCGGGTGGCACGTGACGCAGCGCCTCGAGCTCTCGCTCGTCGGGCAGAATCTCCTGCACCCCTACCACGTCGAGTACGGGTTCCCCTCCGCCTCGCGCGAGGAGATCGCGCGCAACTTCTTCGCCGAGGTGTCCTGGGACGACTGAGCCCGCGGCAGCTCGGTCACCTGCCCGCCGCACCTCGATCAGGCGCCGGCGGCGGGCGGTACCGGCAGGCTGAAGGTGAACGTCGCGCCCGCGCCCGGCCGGCCCTCGCCGCGCACCGTGCCCCCGTGCCGCTCGACGATGCGCTGGACGATCGACAGGCCGATGCCGGTCCCGCCGAACTCCTGCTGCGAGTGCAGCCGCTGGAAGACGCCGAAGAGCTTGTCGGCGCGCTTCATGTCGAAGCCCGCCCCGTTGTCGGCGACGACGTAGACCACCTCGTCGTTGCTCAGGCCGCCGCGCACCTCGATGCGGGCCGGGTCGCGGCTCGCCGTGAACTTGAAGGCGTTTGAGAGCAGATTGACGAGCACCTGCCTGAGGAGTGCGCGATCGGCCAGGCAATCCGGCAGCTCCCGCACCTCGAGCTCGACGCGCCGCGCGGCGTGCTCACGCAGGAGCTCGACGAGCACCTCGCCGACGAGGTCGTTCATCGACACGGGCTGCAGATCGAGCGGCACACGCCCGCTGCGCGCGAAGCTCAGCAGGTCCTCGATGAGGTGCCCCATTCGGTCGGCACCGGAGCGGACCTGCTTGAGCATCTCCCGGCCCGCCTCCGGAACGCCCGCCCCGTAGTCCTCCAGAAACAAGTCGCAGAAGCCCTGGATCGCCCTGAGCGGCGCATGCAGGTCGTGGGAGACCGAGTACGCGAAGGCCTCGAGGTCGCGGTTCGCCACCTCGAGCTCGCGGGTCCGCTCGAGGATGCGCCGCTCGAGCTCCTGGTTGAGGCGGCGCAGGCGCCGCGCCTCGAGCGCGCGCGTGATCACGGGCAGCAGCTGATTCATCCGGAACGGCTTGACGATGTAGTCGCAGGCGCCGGCCTGCATCGCCCGCACCGCCGTATCGATCGTCGCGTGGCCCGTCATCACGATGCCGGCCACGTCGGGGTCGATCTCCTGCGCGGCCCGCAGCAGCGCGATGCCGTCCATCTCCGGCATCATCAGGTCCGTCAAGAGCAGGTCGAAGGTGTGCTCGCGCATCGCCGCAAGGGCGGCGGAGGCGGAGACGACCCCGGTCGTCGCGTAGCCCTCGATCTGAAGTGTGTCGCAGAGCGCTCTCGTGTGCGCCGCCTCGTCGTCCACGATGAGGAGCGGGACGGGCGCCGCTTGAGTCGCCTCCGCGTGGGATCCCGCATCCGCGGCGGGTGCTTTGCCAGGCGTCGAGGTCATGCGGCGCGCGGTCGATCCGCGAGCAGGTCGGCGAGCGCCGTGCGGATGTCCTGGATCTTCGGCGGCTTGCTCAGCACCCGGTCGACGTGTGGAGGAACGTCATCCTCGCTCAGCAAGCGCTTGCCCCAGCCGGTGAGGAGAATGACCGGCGTCGCGGGAGCCGCCGCCTCGATGGCCGCGGCGACCTTGCGGCCGTCCACGTACGGCATGCCGAGATCGGTGATGACCACATCGAAGGGCCGTCCGTCCCGCAGGGCCGCGGAGAAGGTCTCGATGCCGTTCTGCCCGCCATCGGCCGCGGTGACCCGGTGCCCGTCCGCCTCGAGGATGTCGCGGAGCGACTTCAAGATGAGCGGATCGTCGTCCACCAGCAGGATCGAGAGCGGCCCGATCGGCGCCTGCAGCGCCGGCGCCTGCACCGTCGTGTCGTGCGCGGCCTCGGAAATCGGGAAGATCAGGCGCAGCGTCGTGCCCGCGCCGAGCGCGCTGTCGATCTCGAGCTCTGCGCTGTGACGCTGGACCATGCCGTAGACCATCGCAAGGCCGAGGCCCGTCCCGCGCTCTCCCTTGGTCGTGTAGAACGGCTCGAGGCAGCGCCGCCGCGTCTCCTCGCTCATGCCGACGCCGGTATCGCAGACCTCCACCGCGACATGCTGGGGCCGCGCGCGGCCCGCCGCACCCGGCTGCGACACCGCCCGGGTCCGCAGTGTGAGCGTGCCTCCCTCGGGCATCGCATCGACGGCGTTGAAGATGAGGTTGGTCAAGGCGTCGCGAATCTCGACCTCGGCGCCCATGATCTCGGGCAGGCTCGCGGCGAGCTCCTTCTCCAGGCGGATGACGACGCCGCGCTGCTGCGGCAGATCGCTCCAGCGGGCGTGCGTGAGGTCCACCACCTGCTCGATCATCCGGTTGAGCGCGACGCGCGCGAGGACGAGCTGCTGCTCGCGCGGCCGGTAGAACTCTCTCATCCGCGCAACCGTCTCCGCCACGTCCTCGATGGCTCGCCGGATGGTGACGAGATAGCCGCGGGCCCGCTCGCTCAGCTGCGGCTCGCGCTCGAGGAGCGTATCGGTGTAGAGCGAGACCGGCGAGATCGCGTTGTTGATGTCGTGCGCGATGCCGCTCGCCATCTGCCCGAGCGCGCGCAAGCGCTCCTGCTGCAGAACCGCCTGCTGGGACTGGCTCAAGTCGTCGTAGGCGCGCTGGAGGGCCTCGTGCAGCTGGGCCTGGTGCGCGGCGAGGGCGACGTGCTGGCTCAGCTGCAGCAGGAACTCGCAATCGGCGCTGCTGAAGGCGTGCTCCGCCCGGCGCGCCGCAACGAGCATGCCGAACACGCGATTCTCGACCCGCAGCGGCGCGATGATGAGCGAGCGCAATTCGGCACGCGCGAAGCGGCTCGGAAAGGGAAAGCGCACCTCGCGAGTGTCCGGCTCGTAGACCAGCTGACCCTCGACGCAGCGCGAGAGCCCATTCTGGTCGATGGGGATGATCTCGTGGTCCTTGAGCCCGAGGGTGCCCGCATGCGCGATGCTGCCCCCGCCGACGGTGGCA
>JASHTK010000080.1 GCA_030040575.1 Gammaproteobacteria bacterium | reverse complement strand
CACCAGCGCCCCAGAGCACACCGGCGCCGTCTCCGGCACCGCCTCCGGCTCAACAACCGCCTCCAGCACCGGCGCCACCGCAGCCCACACCCGCACCGCCTCCGACTTCGAGGGAATTTCACCTCGGACCCGCTGCGGCCGCGCTGGTCCAACTCGCCCAGCAGGAGGCGGCGCGCGGCAATCCGCAGCTCGCACAGGCGACCGTCGAGCGCGCGCTCCGCATCGAGCCCGAGAACCCGCTCCTGTGGATCCTGCTCGGCGAGGCCCACGAGTCGGACGGCCAGTACGAGCTCGCCGGCTCGATGGGTCGCAAGGCGCTGCAGCTTGCCGCGGGCGATCCGCACGCGCAGGCGCGCGCCTGGCGCCTGATCGGCGATTCCCTGCGCGCGCGCGGGCACAACGAGCAGGCGAACGACGCCTACTCCCGCGCCGAGACGCTCGCCACTCCGTAGCGCGACCGCGGGCGACCCTCCGTAGCGCGACGGCGGGCGACCCTCCTCAGCGCTGCGTCCCCGACCCCCGATGCGGTGCGCGAGCAGCGTTGCGCCCCCGCAGGCGCCTTCGTATATACTATACCCCCTACCCTATATAGGAGGCCTCCCGTGCGGCATACCACCGAGGGCGACATCAAGCTCAAGCAGCGGGTGCACCGCATCCGCGGCCAGGTCGAGGCGATCGAGCGCGCGCTCGATGCCGGCGAGGACTGCGCCAAGGTGATGCAGCTCGTCGTCTCGGTCCGCGGCGCCGCGAACGGCCTGATGGCCGAGCTGCTCGAGGATCACATCCGCCTGCACATCGCCGATCCCGCCCGGGACCGCGATCGGGAGCGGGCGAACGGGACGCGGCACCTGATCGATGTGGTGCACGCGTATTTGAAATAGTCGGCCGGCACCATCGCTCCGGGGCGCAGCGGAGGAACGAAGCCGTGACGACACGCGTTGAGGCGGGGGCATGCGCTCGATGCGCCGGGTGGCGCCGAGCGGTCGGGCTTGCTGTGCTGGCGCCGCTCCTTGCGGGGATCGCTCGGGCAGGCGCGGCCGATTCGCCGCAGGACTCCGCCCCTGCGAGCGCGACCCTGCCTTCGAGCCCCGCAGCGGCGACCCCGGCGAGCCCGAGCGCGGCCCCGGGCCCGGGCCCGCGTTTCGCGGTCTTCGGCCAGGCGACCTACGTCGAGCAGGAGACGAACGACTTTCGCTCGCCCTACAGCGGGCCGAACAGCCTCTCCCCGGATGAGGGGCGCGAGTCCACTTTTGCGACGCTCTACCTCGGAGCGCGGCTGTGGAGCGGCGCCGAGCTGTGGCTCGATCCGGAGACCGACGAGGGTTTCGGCCTCGACGATACGCTCGGGCTTGCGGGCTTCTCGAGCGGCGAGGCGTACAAGATCGGCAGCGATCCGCCGTATTTTCGCCTGCAGCGGGCGTTCGTGCGGCAGACCTTCAATCTCGGGGACGACCGGGCGCCCGTCGATGCCGGCCCCAACCAGTTCGCAAGCGCGGTGTCCTCCGACCGGATCGTCGTCACCTTCGGCAAGCTCTCGGTCGTCGACGTCTTCGACACGAACCGCTACGCGCACGATCCGAGCCAGGACTTTCTCAACTGGTCGGTCATCGATGCAGGGAGCTTCGACTATGCCGCCGACTCGTGGGGGTACACCGTCGGGGCGGCGGTCGAGTGGTACACCGGCCCTTGGGCGTGGCGCGCGGGCCTGTTCGATCTGTCGACCGTGCCGAACAGCCCGGACCTCGAGCCCTGCTGCGATGAGTTGCAGATCGATCTCGAGATGGAGCATCGCCACGAGCTGCTCGGCCGCCCCGGCAAGCTCGCGCTCACCGTGTTCGAGAACCACGCCCGCATGGCGCTCCTTCAGGATGCGATCGACTACGGAATCGAGACCGGGGGCCCCGCCAATCCGGCCCCCGTGCGGCAGTTCCGCAAGCGCGACGGCGCCTCGCTCGATTTTGAGCAGCAGATCACCGGGGATCTCGGCGTGTTCGCGCGCGTCGGGGACGCCGGCGGCAACGTCGAGACCTACGAGTTCACCGACATCGATCGGACGGTCTCGCTCGGGCTGTCACTTCAGGGCGCCTCATGGCACCGCCCGGACGATACGGTCGGTCTCGCCGGCGCGGTGAACGCCATCTCCGCCGAGCGCGAGCGTTATCTCGCGGCCGGCGGCCTCGGCATCCTCGTCGGCGACGGACAGCTGCCGCATCCCGGCCACGAGAATCTCCTCGAGAGCTACTACAGCTGGGCGATCCTCGCGGCGCTGCACGCGACCTTCGACTACCAATGGGTCGAGAATCCCGCCTACAACCGCGACCGCGGCCCGGTCTCCCTCATCGCGGTGCGGGTGCACCTGCTCCTCTAGCGGCATGCCGCGCCTCGAGCTCCGCGACGACGCCGGCGAGCGGGATGTCGCGGCTCCTCAAGAGCACGAGCAGGTGAAAGAGCAGGTCCGCCGCCTCGCGCACGAGCGCCTCATCGGTCTCACCGACGGCGGCAAGCGCGACCTCGAGCCCCTCCTCGCCGACCTTCTGAGCGAGCCGCCGCGCGCCCTGCGCGAGGAGGCGCGCCGTGTAGCTGCCTTCGGGCCGCTCGGCCGCTCGCTGGGCGACGATTCGCTCGAGCTCGGCCAGAAAGGCGAGTCTTCCGGCCGCGGTGAGCTCCTCATCCCCGAAGCACGTCCGCGTCCCCGTGTGGCACACGGGGCCTTCGGGCCGGGCCGTGATGAGGATCGCGTCGCGATCGCAGTCCGCGCGAGCCGCCTCGACCTGAAGGTGATGGCCCGAGGTCTCCCCCTTCTCCCACAGCCGCCCCTTGCTGCGGCTGAAGAACACCACGCGGCGCCGCTCGAGCGTGGCGCTCAACGCCTCCGGGCTCATGAACCCGAGCATCAGCACGGCTCCCGTGACGGCGTCCTGCACGATGGCCGGCAGAAGTCCGCCGCCCTTCGCAAAGTCGAGCCTCGCGATGTCCTCGGGGGTCAGCGTCACGGCCATGGGCGCACCTCGATGCCTGCCTCGCGCAGCTCGCGCTTCAATTCGTGGACGGCGATCGCGCCGCTGTGAAACACGCTCGCCGCGAGCGCCGCGTCGACGCCCGCGTGCTGAAAGACGTCGCGAAAATGCGCGACGGTCCCTGCGCCGCCGGATGCGACGAGCGGCACGTCGCACACGGCGCGCACGGCGCGCAGTTGCTCGAGGTCATAGCCCTCGCGCACGCCGTCGCTCGCCATGCAATTGAGCACGATCTCCCCGGCGCCCCGCGCCTGGACCTCCGCGACCCACTCGAGTGTGTCGCGGCCGGAATCGCGCGTGCGTCCGGGATCGCCGGTGAACTGGAACACCCGGTAGCCGCTCGGCACCGTCTGGCTGTCGATGCCGACCACGACGCACTGGGAGCCGAAGCGGGCGCTGAGCTCCTCGATCAGCTGCGGCTCGGCGAGCGCGGGGGAATTGACCGAGACTTTCTCGGCGCCCGCGTTCAGCACTTCCTCCGCCTCGGCGACGGAGCGGATGCCCCCGGCGACGCAGAAGGGAATGTCGAGCCCGCGCGCGACGCGGCGGACCCACTCGCGATCGACGGAGCGCGCCTCGGGGCTCGCGGTGATGTCGTAGAACACGAGCTCGTCGGCGCCCGCGTCGCGATAGCGCGCGGCCAGCTCGAGGATGTCCCCGACCACGCGATGATCGCGGAAGCGGACGCCCTTTACGACTTGGCCGTCGCGGACGTCGAGGCAGGGGATGATGCGTTTGGCAAGAATGGCCGCAACTCCTCGGGGGTGATGCGCTCTTCGAGCAGCGCCTTGCCGCTCACGGCGGCCTGCACGCCGACGGCGGCGAGCGCCGCCAGGTCGGCCGCGTGCCGCACTCCGCCCGACGCCTGCCAGGCGAGGTGCGGAAACCGCCGCAGCGCTTCTCGGTACAGCTC
>JASHTK010000079.1 GCA_030040575.1 Gammaproteobacteria bacterium | reverse complement strand
AGCGCCGCAAGGCTGCCGAGCGCGGCCTGATCGATCCGCTGGCGCGAGAAGTCGAGGAGGAGGCCCGCCGCCTCCCGCGAGCAGTGGGCGAAGCGGTCGGGGTCGCGCGCGTAGAGCTCGGAGGTGGACACCGCCGCGAGCCGTGCCGCCTGCGCCGCGGCGTCAGCCCATGCCGGCGTGCGGGGTCCCGGTGTCATGCTCATCGCTCCCTCCCTTCGCTCGAGATCAGCGGTAAAAGCCCGCGATCGAGTCCACGACGTACGTGAGCTCGCGCTCGCCGAGCTCCGGATAGATCGGCAACGCGAGGGTCTCTCGCGCGGCCCGCTCCGCCTCCGGAAACTCACCCGCGCGGTGCCCGAGGTACGCGAAGCACTGCTGCAGGTGGAGCGGCACCGGGTAGTAGATCTCCGTGCCGACGCCCGCATCCGCGAGGTGCTGGCGCAGCCGGTCTCGGTCACGCACGCGCAGCACATATTGATTATAGATGTGGCGCGCGCGCGGGTCGGCGTGAGGCGTGCGCACCGCCTCCCCGAGCCCCGCCGCCGCGAGGCCCCGATCGTAGCAGGCGGCGTTGCGCCGCCGCGCGGCGCTCCAGGCGTCGAGGTGCGGGAGCTTCACGTTGAGCACCGCCGCCTGCAGCTCATCGAGGCGGAAGTTGCCCCCGATCGATGCATGGTAGTACTTGGGTTTCGCCCCGTGGACCCGCAGCACCTCGATGCGCTCGGCGAGCCCCGCATCGTTCGTGACGCACAGGCCGGCATCGCCGAAAGCCCCGAGGTTCTTCGTCGGAAAGAACGAGAGGCAGCCGATGTCGCCGAACGAGCATGCGCGCCGCCCCTCGGCGTCGTCGGCTCCGATCGCCTGCGCAGCGTCCTCGATGACCCGCAGGCCGTACCGCCCGGCGAGCGCCATGAGCGCGGTCATGTCGGCCACCTGTCCGTAGAGGTGCACCGGCATCAGCGCCTTCACCCGGCCTCCCGTGCGGCGATGGATGAGCTCGCCGCCGCGGCTCTCGCACTGCTGCTCGAGGAACGACCCCACCGCGCCGGGCGCGAGGTTGTAGGTGCCGGGCTCGATGTCGCAGAAGACCGGCCGCGCTCCCGCTCGAGCGATCGTGCCGGCCGTGGCAAAGAAGGTGTAGGGACTGGTGATGACCTCGTCCCCGGGGCCGATGTCGAGCGCCATCAAGGCGACGAGCAGCGCGTCGGTGCCCGATGACACGCCGACTCCGTGCCGGCAGCGACTGTACTCGGCGATGCGCCGCTCGAGCTCCCGCACGGCGGGGCCGAGGATGAAGGCCTGGCTCGCGCAGACCTTCTCGAGCACCGCGAGGATCTCCGCGCGCAGCGCCTGGTACTGGGGCTTCAGGTCGAGCAGCGGCACCTGCAGGCGGGGGCGCGGCGGGTCCGTCACGGCCATCTGAAGTCCTCGAGTGGGTCGCCAGAAGCCGATATTAGCGGGGATTCGGCGAGCCCGGCGCGCGCTCGTACCCGTAGTACTCGCAGAACCACTCGACGAACCGACGCACGCCGACCTCGACGGGGGTCTCGGGCCGGTAGCCGACGTCGGTCGCGAGATCCCCGATGTCGGCGTAAGTCTCCGGAACGTCCCCGGGCTGCAGCGGCAGGAAGCGCTTCTCGGCGCGCCGTCCGAGACACTCCTCGATGAGCTCGATGTAGCGCAGGAGCTCGACCGGACGGTGGTTGCCGAGGTTGTAAATCCGAAACGGCGCCTGGCTCGTGGCCGGATCCGGACGGTCGCCGCGCCAGTGCGGATCGGGCCGGGCCGGCCGATCGAGCACCCGCACGACGCCCTCGGCAATGTCATCGATGTACGTGAAGTCGCGCCGATGGTGGCCGTGGTTGAAGACGTCGATCGGCTTCCCCTCGAGGATCTGGCGCGTGAACAGGAAGAGCGCCATGTCGGGGCGGCCCCAGGGCCCGTAGACCGTGAAGAATCGAAGCCCCGTCGTCGGGAGCTTGAACAGCGTCGAGTAGGTGTGCGCCATGAGCTCGGTTGCGCGCTTGGTTGCCGCGTAGAGCGAGAGCGGGTGATCGGCGATCTCGTGCGGCGAGAACGGCATGCGCGTGTTGGCGCCGTAGACCGAGCTCGTCGAGGCGTAGACCAGATGCTCGACCCGGTGGTGCCGGCAGCCCTCGAGGACGGTGAGAGTGCCGGTCACGTTGCTGCGCACGTAGGCGTGAGGCGCCTCGAGCGAGTAGCGCACGCCCGCCTGGGCCGCAAGGTGGACGACCCGCTCGAACTGCTCGCGCGCAAAGAGCGCGGCGATGCCCGCCTCATCGGCGAGGTCGAGCCGCTCGAAGCGAAAGCGCGGCGAGCGCGTGAGCTGCGCGAGACGCGCCTGCTTGAGCGTCACGTCGTAGTACTCGTTGAGATTGTCGAGTCCGACGACCTCCTCCCCCCGTGCGAGGAGCCGCAGCGCCGTGTGAAAGCCGATGAAGCCCGCGGCTCCCGTCACGAGGATCTTCACGTCTTGCCGGCCGCCCCGGCCGGCACAGCGGCCGGCTCGGCAGGCGCGCCGACCACCCCGGGGGCCGCCACGGGCTCGAGTGTCCTCCACACGCACCCGCCCTGGGCCTTCTTCTCGATGAGGTCGAGGAACGCCTCGTGCGCGCCCCGCTCCGCCTCCGATGCGCGAGCGACGAGCAGGGGAGCGGGCGGGCGCACGAGCGCGCGGACCGTGCGCGTCTCGGCCGCGCGCGCGGTGCCGGCGGCCTGCCCGAGCGCGAGCGCGCCCTGTCCGCCCGTCATGGCGAGGTACACCTCGGCGAGCAGCTGCGCGTCGAGCAGCGCTCCGTGCAGCTCGCGCCGGGAGTTGTCGACACCGTAGCGCTTGCAGAGCGCATCGAGGCTGTTGCGCTGCCCGGGATGCATCTCGCGCGCGAGCGCGAGGGAATCGAGCACCTGGCAGAGCATGCCGACCGTGCGCGGCTCGCCCGGGAGCCGCGCGAGCTCGGCATCGAGGAAGGCCACGTCGAACGCGGCGTTGTGAATGACGAGCTCCGCGCCCGTGATGAACGCGAGCAGGTCCTCGACGACCTCCGCAAAGCGCGGCTCGCGCTCGAGGTCCGAGCGCGTGAGCCCGTGCACGGCGAGCGCGCCTTCGTCGATCTCGCGCTCGGGGTTCAAGTAGCGGTGGAAGCGCCGCCCGGTCACGCGGCGATTGACGAGCTCGACGCACCCGATCTCGATGACTCGGTGGCCGAGCGTGGGCTCAAGTCCGGTGGTCTCGGTATCGAGGACGATCTGCCTCATGGGCAGCGAATCTTACCCGCAGAGCGCGTCGATCGCTCGATTCGCGAGCGCATCGGCCCGCTCGTTGCCCGCAACCCCGGCATGCCCGGGCACCCAGTGCCACTCGATGCGGTGGGCCGCGCAGAGCTTCTCGAGCGCTTCCCAGAGGTCTTGGTTCTTCACGGGCTTGCGAGCGGCGGTGCGCCAGCCGCGCGCCTTCCATCCCGGCAGCCACTCGGTCACGCCCCGGCGCACGTACTCCGAATCGGTGAAGAGGCGCGCAGCGACCGGCCGCGTGAGCGCCTCGAGCGCGCGGATGACGGCGGTGAGCTCCATCCGATTGTTGGTCGTGAGCGGCTCGGCGCCGGAGAGCTCTCGCTCCCGCCCCCCGTACGAGAGGAGCGCCGCCCAGCCTCCGGGACCGGGATTGCCGCGGCACGCGCCGTCGGTGTAGATCTCGACGACCGCCGTCAAGACTGCTGCCGCGTCGTCGGCTTGACGAGCCCGCCGAGCACGGCGGGTTTCTCCTTGAAGCGCGGCCGCACCGGCGTGAGCGTGTACAGGCGCTTGCGCGCCTTGAGCAGGTAGGCGCCCGCCGGCAGCGGGTTGAGCCATCCGCGGCGCAGCAGGGGGGCGTTGCCGGACTCGGGCTCGGGGCCCGCGCGCCACGGACTGCGATAGAGGTAGCGGCGCGCCGCGACGACCTCGTAGCCGAGCAGGACGAGCCACTCGCGCACCCGCCGCTCCGAGAGGATGCGCCGCATGCCCGGCGGGAAGCCGCTGCGCGTCCCGCGCGCGCGCAGGCCCCACAGGCTGAGCGGCGAGAATCCGAGGACGAGCAGCTGCCCCTCGCCGACCAGCACTCGATCCACCTCGCGTACGATCGCATAGGGGTCGGCGGCGAACTCGAGCGCGTGGGGGAGCAACGCCGCATCGACCGAATCGCTCACGATCGGCAGATGGGAAGGCCGGCCGATGATGTCGGCGCCCCCGGTAAAGTCGCTCGGCGCGACCACGGTGTGCCGCCGCGTCCGCGCGCCGGCGAGCAGCTCGCGGTCGGCGCCCCAGGCGCCGACTTGCAGGAATTCCCAGCCGAAGACGTCCTCGAGCGCCTCGCTCAGAAGCTCCGACTCGGCGGCGATGAGGGCATGCCCGACGCCGCTGCGCCACCAGGCGTGCAGGGCCGCGTGCCGGCCGAGCGCCTGCTGAGAATTAAAATTGAGAGAGGTCACCATAAAAGAGTAGCAATTCTGTGAAGTTACCGGGTAAATTGCCCGCCACAAACACGTACGTTCGCTTCCTCGGCAGCGCATCGGCGGAACGCGGAGCGATGCTCACGAACGATTGAGCGCGCACTCCCCCGCGGTCCGGCTCGGCCCGAACGCTCGAGGAGCCGTACACACGGCCGGGCGCGACGTTCGAGACCCTCGCCCGCGTCGTGTTGAACACCCATCGCCTGTTGAGGGGGCGGCAGTTGACCACGGGAACCTCGCAAGGGACGCATTTCGCCATTTTACTGGCTGCGGCGCTCGCCCTCACGGCCTGTGCTCACGCGCCCGTGAAGTCCTCCGGCACCCCGAAGACCGTGGCCCGCATCACGCTTGGGCCGCCCCCCGGTCGAGCGACCTCGGGCCCCTCGGCGAGCACGCCCACCCGCCCCGGCCAGCCGCCTAGCGCGAGCTCGGTCGTAGCCGCACAGGCGGGCTCGGGAGGCGCG
>JASHTK010000078.1 GCA_030040575.1 Gammaproteobacteria bacterium | reverse complement strand
TCGGTCATGAGATCCTCCGCAGCGGCTCGCCGCCGGCCGCGCCGCGAATTATATCGGGCGCGACTTGCTCGATCACGCCGCCTCCGAGGCACAGCGTGCCCTCGTACGCGACCGCGTACTGGCCGGGCGTCAGCGCGCGCTGCGGCTGATCGAAGCGGATGCGCGCGGCGCCGTGCGTTTGCGGCTCGAGCAGGGCGGGCTGCTCGCTTTGGCGGTGGCGCACCTTTACGGCGCAGCGCCGGGGCGCATCGATGCGCCCGGCGAGCCAGTGCACCGGACCGGTCGTGAGTGCCGCGTGCCACAGGAGCGGATGATCCCGCCCCTGCACGACGATGAGCGCGTTGCGCGCGCGATCCTTTGCGGCGACGTACCAAGGCTCGGGCACCGCCCCGCGACGCCCGCCGATCTGCAATCCCTCGCGCTGACCGACGGTGTAGAAGGCGAGCCCCCGATGCGTGCCGAGCCGCTGCCCCGCGCTCGACTCGATCGGGCCCGGCTCGCTCGGCAGGAAGCGCGCGAGGAACTCGCGAAACGGGCGCTCCCCGATGAAGCAGATCCCGGTGCTGTCGGGCTTGTCGAACACGGGCAGACCCGCGCGCCGCGCCCGCTCGCGCACCTCCTCCTTCACGAGCTCGCCGAGCGGCATCAGCACCCGCTCGAGGTCGGCGCGCTCGACCGCGTGCAGGAAGTAGGTTTGATCCTTCGCGCGGTCCCGTGCCTGGTGCAGCTGCGTGCCGGCCGGCCCGCGGACGAGGCGCGCGTAGTGGCCGGTCGCGAACCACTGCCCGCCCAAGCGCCACGCGTAGCGCAGCGCGACGCCGAACTTCACCTCGCGGTTGCAGAGCACGTCCGGATTCGGGGTGCGGCCGGCGCGATGCTCGGCGAGGAACCGCTCGAACACGCGCGCGCGGTACTGCGCCGCGAAGCTCACGCGGTGCAGCGGGATCGCGAGCTCGCGCGCGACGGCGCGCGCATCCTGGAAATCCTGGGCGGCGGTGCAGTAGGCATCCGCGTCGTCCCAGTTGCTCATGAAAAGCCCCTGCACCTCGAAGCCCTGCTCCTTCAAGAGCAGGGCGGCGACGGCGGAATCGACGCCGCCCGAGAGGCCGACGACGACGCGCGCGGAGGACTTCGTGTCCATGCGCTATGGTAGCAGCCTCGGTTGCGGCCTCGGTCGCGGCCTCGGTTGCGGCCTCGGGCGGAGCCGAGGGGGCGCTCGGCGCGCCCGGCGGTCGGGCAGCGAGAGCCCGGCGGGTAGGCGGTCAGAGCCCGCCGGCGCTCACGGCTTCCCCGGCGCGCAAGTCGAGGCAGGCGACGCTGTCGAGCGGGAGCCGCCGGCCCTTGAGGTAGTCGTCGACGCAGCGCAGGACGAGCGGGCTGCGCAGGTGCGGCTCGCGCTCGAGGAGCTCCGCGCGGCTGAGCCAGTGCGTGCGCAGGATGCCCCGATCGAGGGGCTGGGCGGCGTCGTGATCGCAGACCGTGCCGGTGAAGGCGAAGCGCAGAGTGTGCCGGCCGCTTGCCGGGTACCGCCAGAGATAAATGCCCAGGAGCGCGACGGGCGTGAAGCGCCACGCGGTCTCCTCGCGCGCCTCGCGGATCGCGGCCTCGATCATCGTCTCGCCGTCCTCGACGTGGCCGGCCGGCTGGTTGAAGACGTTGTGGCCCTTGATGCGCTCCTCGACCGTGAGGAATCGGCCGCGGTCCTCGGCGAGCACGGCGACGGTCACCTCGGGCTTGAGCGGCATGCGGGCGATTATACTCATCGCGCTCGCCGTTCGAGCGCGGCGCGGCGTCGCTCAGGCGCGCGCGGCCGGCGCGCCGCGCGCCGCCTGCTCGGGCACGCTTGCGCTCCAGAGGCTGTCGAACTCGTTGAGGTACAGCCGCGCGACCGGAGGATTGTTGAAGTCGGCGATCCCATCCCAGGTGTCCGCTCGCAGCCGATAGACGATCGCGCGGTCATCTGCAATGAGGTACGCCGAGGCGCGCTGCGGCGTGCGGTCCGCGACGTGGCGAATGTCGATGTAGCTCGAGAGGCGCCGTCCCATGGCGATGAAGCGGTTGCTGTCGCGCATGACGCGCGTCGGGTCCCCGAGCAGCACGCGAACCTTCGAGAAGCTGCGCGAGAGGACGAACCGCTTGATGATCTCGAGGAACGCGCTCTCATCGTAGAGCTCGGGCTCGAGGTCCGGGGTGTAGATCGAGATCATCCGCTGCGCGCACACGGCGGCCGTGTCGACGGCTGCGCGGGCTTCCGCAAGGGAGGTGAGCACCGTGAGCGGCTCGTCGGTCCGCGGAGGGGTCGCGAGACTCACCGCGCGGGCTGAATCGTCGAATGCGCACCGCGCGCCCGCCAGCAAGGCGAAGACGCTCATCGGCTCGCTTTCCTCCCCGGATCCGGTCATCGCTGAGCTTATGGAGACGAGCCTGCCGGCGCAGGCAAACCATGTCATATTAGAAACCCGGCTCCAGCGGGTGCGTCGACCCGGTCACGCTTTCGCCGCCCGCCCCCGTGCCCGGGCCGGAAAAGCGAGGCGGTTCACCGTTTCCGAAGGCGGATGCGGGCCCTTGCGAGCGGGCCCGGCTGAAGCTCAGGGGGCCGCCTCGCGCGCGAGGCGGGCCGCCAATCCGACATAATCTGCCGGTCGCAGCTTCTTCAGATCGGCTTTGAGCCGCTCGGCGAGCGGCAGCGAGTCAATGAACGCCGCGAGCGCCTGCGGCTCGACGGCGCGCCCGCGCGTCAAGGACTTCAGCAGCTCGTACCCTTCGGGAACGCCGGCCGCGCGGAGCGCCGTCTGATACGCCTCCGCGAGCACCTCCCAGGCGCCCTCGAGATCGACTGCCATGCGCGCCGGGTCGGCCTCGACCTTCGACAGACCCCGCAGCAGCGCGCGCCAGGCGATGAGCGTGTGGCCGAGGGCGACGCCGACGTTGCGCAGGACGGTCGAGTCGGTGAGGTCGCGCTGCCAGCGCGAGACGGGCAGCTTGTCAGAGAAGTGCCTGAGCAGGGCGTTCGCGACGCCGAGATTGCCTTCGGCGTTCTCAAAGTCGATCGGGTTCACCTTGTGGGGCATGGTCGAGGAGCCGACCTCGCCCGCGACCGGGCGCTGGCGCAGGTACCCGATCGAGATGTACCCCCAGGCATCGCGGCACCAGTCGATCAGGATCACGTTGATGGCGGCGATCGCATCGCAGTACTCGGCGATCCAGTCGTGCGGCTCGATCTGTGTCGTGTAGGGGCTGTAGGTGAGCTCGAGGGACTCGACGAAGCGTCGGGCGAGAGCCGGCCAGTCCACCTGCGGAAGGGTTGCGACGTGCGCGTTGAAGTTACCGACGGCCCCGTTCCACTTGCCGAGGATCTCGACCGCGCGCAGCCGGCGCTCGGCGCGCGCGAGGCGAGCGACGACGTTCGCGATCTCCTTGCCGAGCGTCGTCGGGCTCGCCGCCTGCCCGTGGGTGCGGGCGAGCATCGGGGTCTCGGCGTAGCGCCGGGCGAGGCCCGCGAGCTCGCTCGATGCGTGCGCGAGGACATCGAGCAGCGCCGTGCGGGCCGCCTTGAGCAGCCGGGCATAGCTCAAATTGTTCACATCCTCCGAGGTGCAGCCGAAGTGCACCAGCTCGAGGCTCGGCGCGGCGGCGCCCGCCTCGGCGAGCCGCTCGCGGACGTAGTACTCGACCGCCTTCACGTCGTGATTGACCCGCGCCTCGATGCGCTTCACCTGCGAGGCGGCGCCGGCGGGCGGCTCGCGAGCGAGCTCCGCGGCGCACGCGCGCGCCGCCGGGGAGAGGCGCGAGCCCGGCAGCTCCGGCACCGCGCCGCTCAGGTGCAGCAGCCACTGCGCCTCGACGCGGATGCGCTCCCGGATCAGTCCGCCCTCGGAGAGCAGCTCCCGCAAGGGCTGCGTCGCCGTGCGATAGCGACCGTCGATGGGGGAGAGCGCATCGGTCGGGCTGGCGTCGGTCGGTCCGGTGGACATGCGTCGCGGAGCGGTCGGGGTGCTAGGATTCCCGATCATACCGCATACGCTCGCCGCCCCGCCGGCAGTCCGGCGCCGCGGCGCGTGGGAGTGAGCGATGACGACCGGGCACCGAATCGAACGCGACAGCATGGGTGAGCTCGAGGTCCCCGCCGAGGCGCTCTGGGGCGCGCAGACCCAGCGGGCGGTGGAGAACTTCCCGGTGAGCGGCCGGCGCATGCCGCGCGCCTTCATCCGCGCGCTCGGACTGATCAAACAGGCCGCGGCGGCGGCGAATGCCCGGCTCGGGCTCCTGCCCGAGCCCCTGGCACAAGCGATCGGCGCGGCCGCGGCCGAGGTGGCCGAGGGGCGGCACGACCTGCAGTTTCCGATCGATGTGTTCCAGACCGGATCGGGCACCAGCACGAACATGAACGCGAACGAGGTGATCGCGCACCTCGCTGCGCGCCGGCTCGGCGGCGCAGTGCACCCGAACGATCACGTGAACCTCGGGCAGAGCAGCAACGATGTGATTCCGACGGCGATCCACGTGAGCGCCGCGCTCACGGTGCGCGGCGAGCTGCTGCCCGCTCTCGCGCACGCCTGCGAGGTGCTGCGCGCGAAGGAGCGCGAGGTGGGCGCCCTCGTCAAGACCGGCCGCACGCATCTGATGGATGCCATGCCGGTGACGCTCGGGCAGGAGCTCTCCGCCTGGCGCACGCAGCTCGAGAGCGGCCATGCTCGACTCGAGGGGGTCGAGCCGCGCCTGCTCGCGCTCGCCCAGGGCGGCACGGCCGTCGGCACCGGCATCAACGCTCATCCGCGCTTCGCGCAGGCCTTCTGCGGGGAGCTCGACGCGCTCACCGGGGTCCCCTTCCGCCCGAGCCGCAACCCCTTCGAGTCGCTCTCCTGCCAGGATACGGCCGTCGAGCTCTCCGGTGAGCTCAAGGTCGTCGCCGTGAGCCTGCTCAAGATCGCGAACGATCTGCGCTGGATGAACAGCGGACCGCTCGCCGGTCTCGGGGAGATCTCGCTCCCCGCGCTGCAGCCGGGCAGCAGCATCATGCCCGGCAAGGTGAACCCCGTGATCCCGGAGGCGGCCGCCATGGTCGCCGCGGAGGTCATCGGCAACGACGCGGCGATCACCATCGCGGGCCAGTCGGGCAACTTCCAGCTCAACGTGATGCTGCCCCTCATCGCCTACGACCTGCTCGAGAGCATCCGGCTGCTCGCGAGCGCGCTGCACCTGCTCGCCGACCGCGCCATCGCGGGCTTCACGGTGCACCCCGAGCGGCTCGCCGAGGCGCTCGAGCGCAATCCGATCCTCGTGACGGCGCTCAATCCGGTGATCGGCTACGAGAGGGGAGCGGCGATCGCCAAGAAGGCCTACGCGGAGGGCCGCCCCATCCGCGAGATCGCCGAGCAGATGACCGATTTGCCGCGCGAGGAGCTCAAGCGCTTGCTGAACCCGGCCGAGCTCACTCGCGGGGGCCTCAAGGGCGGCGGGAGCAGCGGTGGGTGAGCGCGTGGACTGGGCCGGCCGCATCCGCGAGCGCCTCGCCGGAACCCGTCCCCGGCACGATCCGGACGAGTGGCTCATTCCGGGGCTCACGGCGGCCGAGACCCGCCGGTACCGGGAGTTCCTGCCCACCGATCCGATTCCGGCGGCGGTGCTCGTCCCGGTCGTCGCGCGCCAGCCCGAGCCGACCGTGCTCCTCACGCAGCGTGCCACGCGGCTGCGCAACCACCCCGGACAGATCAGCTTTCCCGGCGGACGGCTCGACCCGCAAGACGACGGTCCGCGAGAGGCCGCCCTGCGCGAGGCGCGGGAGGAGATCGGCCTCGACCCCGCGCTCGTCGAGGTGGTGGGCTACCTCCCCGATCACATCGTCGTCAGCGGGTTTTGCGTGACGCCGGTCGTCGCGTTCGTGCAGCCGGGGTTCAAGTTGCTGCTGCAGTCGGGGGAAGTCGCGGACACCTTCGAGGTGCCGCTCGACTATCTGTTCGAGCCGTCCCATCACCGCACGCGCCGCCGCCGGTTCGGGCTTGGCACCCGGGAGGCCGAGGTCGAGCTGTGCGACATCCCCTACGGCGAGCGCAACATCTGGGGGGCCACCGCGGGCATGCTGATGACGCTCTATCGGCTCTGCGTCCTCGGTCCGCAGTCGTCCGAGGCGGCTCGGGCCGCAGGCGCCGAGGTCGCGGAGCGGCCGGAATGAGCGAGCCTCTGCGGCCGCTCGCCGAGCTGCTCGAGGTGATGGCACGCCTGCGCGATCCCGAGCGCGGCTGTCCGTGGGATCTCGCTCAGACCTTTGCGACGATCGCACCGTACACGCTCGAGGAGGCGTACGAGGTCGCGGACGCCATCGAGAGCGGGCAGCCCGCGCGCCTGAAGGACGAGCTCGGCGACCTGCTGTTCCAGGTCGTCTTTCACGCCCGCCTCGCCGAGGAGCGCGGCTGGTTCGACTTTGCGGAGGTGGCGCGCGCGATCGGCGAGAAGCTCGTTCGCCGTCATCCCCATGTCTTTGCCGAGCCGCCGCGCGCGACCGACGAGGCCGGCCTCGCCCGGCAGTGGGAAGAGCACAAGGCGCGCGAGCGCGCGGAGTCGGGCCTCTCTCCGCTCGCGGGCGTCGCGCTTGCACTGCCGGCGCTCACGCGAGCCGTAAAGCTCGGCAAGCGCGCGGGCCGCGTCGGGTTCGACTGGACTTCCGCGAGCTCGGTGCGCGAGAAGGTCTCCGAGGAGCTCGCCGAGCTCGACGAGGCGGTGCGCGAGCGCGGCCCGAAGCACGCACGTGTCGTCGAGGAGCTCGGGGATCTGCTGTGCGCGCTCGCAAACTGGGCGCGCCACCTCGAGGTGGATCCGGAGGCCGCGCTGCGCGCGGCCAACGCCAAGTTCGAGCGGCGCTTTGCGCGCCTGGAGCGCACCGCGCGCGAGCGCGGCCTCGCTCTCGAGCGGCTCTCACCCGCGCAGTGGGATGGGCTGTGGCGCGAGTCGAAGCGCGTGGAGCCCTGAGCGCGCACGAGCCGGGTGCCGCGTAGCCGGGCGCGCGCTGCCCGCGCCGAGCGTGACGGACCGCGACGCGGGCTCGAGGCGTGCCGGGTCCATCCGTGCTAGGCTGCAAAGCAGGTCCCGCGAAGCCCCGCAGGTTCATGCGTAGCCCCGACCTTACCGCCTCCTGGCACCCGGCGAGCTGGCAGTCGAAGCCCGCGCAGCAGCAGCCGCACTACGAGGATGCCGCGGCGCTCGAGCGCGTCGTCGCCCAGCTCTCGCGACTTCCCCCGATCGTCGTGTCGTGGGAAGTCGAAGCCTTGCGCGAGCGGCTCGCGGCGGCGCAACGCGGCGAGGCGTTCCTGCTGCAGGGCGGGGACTGCGCCGAGACCTTCGAGGACTGCGAGTCCGACCAGATCGCGAAGAAGCTGAAGATCCTCCTGCAGATGAGCCTCGTGCTGCTGCAGGGCCTGAAGAGGCCGATCGTGCGCGTGGGCCGCATGGCGGGGCAGTACGCCAAGCCGCGCTCGGCCGACACCGAGACCCGCGACGGCGTGAGCCTGCCGAGCTACCGCGGCGACCTCGTCAATCGCCCGGAGTTCACCCCCGAGGCGCGCGCGGCCGATCCGAGCCTGCTGCTGCGCGGCTACGAGCGGGCGGCGCTCACGCTCAACTTTGTGCGGGCGCTCGTCGATGGAGGATTCGCCGACCTGCACCACCCGGAGTACTGGGATCTCGGCTTCGTCAAGCACTCCCCGCTCAAGGAGGCCTTCCGCAGCATCGCGGAGTCGATCGCCGATGCGCTCGATTTCTTCGAGGGCATCAGCGGCCGCCCGGTGCACGAGACGACGCACGCGAGCTTCTACGCGAGCCACGAGGGGCTGCTGCTCCTGTACGAGCAGGCGCAGACGCGCTTCATTCCGCGCCAGCAGCGCTGGTACAACCTCTCGACCCACATGCCGTGGATCGGCATGCGCACCGCGCAGCTCGGGGGCGCGCACGTCGAGTACTTCCGCGGGATCAGCAATCCGGTGGCCGTGAAGGTCGGTCCGGGCATGGATGCGGCGTGGGCGCAGGGTCTCGTCGCGACGCTCAATCCGCAGGGCCAGCCCGGCCGGCTCACCTTCATCCATCGCTTCGGGGTGAAGGAGATCGAGAAGTGCCTGCCGCCGCTCATCGAGGCGGTGCGCCGGACGGGCCAGACGGTGCTCTGGGTGTGCGACCCGATGCACGGCAACACCGAGACGACGACGGGCGGGGTGAAGACCCGCCGCTTCGAGAACATCTTGAAGGAGATCGAGCTCGCCTTCGGTATTCACGCGCAGATGGGCTCCTACCTCGGCGGAGTGCACGTCGAGCTCACGGGCGAGGACGTGACGGAGTGCACCGGAGGGGCCCGCGGCCTCACGGACGCCGATCTGCAGCGCGCCTACCGCTCGAGCGTCGATCCCCGGCTCAACTACGAGCAGGCGCTCGAGCTCGCCCTGCTCATCGCGGAGCGCGCGCACAGCGCGCGCCGGCTCGGCGCCTGACGGGGCGGCTCGCGAGGCACTCACCGATCGGCTCACCGTTGAGCTTACCGTTCCGCCCACCGGCCAGCGCAATCCCGTGCACTACGACCGCATTGCCGTCCCCGCAGACGGCGCCAAGATCACCGTCCACACCGACGCGACGCTCGAGGTTCCGGACAACCCGATCATTCCCTACATCGAGGGGGATGGCATCGGCATCGATGTCACCCCGGCGATGCTGCGGGTGGTCGAGGCGGCCGTCGCCAAGGCCTACGCCGGCCGCCGCCGCATCCGCTGGATGGAGGTGGCCGCGGGCGCGAAGGCGAACCGCCTCTACGGCGAGTGGCTGCCGGAGGAGACACTGCAGGCGCTGCGCGAGTTCGTCGTCTCGATCAAAGGACCCCTCGAGACGCCGGTCGGGGAGGGCATCCGCTCGCTCAACGTCGCCGTGCGGCAGACCCTCGACCTGTACGCGTGCGTGCGCCCCATCCGCTACTTTCCGGGCGTCGCAAGCCCGATGCTCGATGCGAGCCTCACCGACATGGTGGTGTTCCGCGAGAACACCGAGGACATCTACGCGGGGATCGAATGGCCGACCGGCTCGCCCGAGGCGATGCGGCTCATCGCCTTCCTGCAGCGGGAGCTCGGGGTGACCGAGATCCGTTTCCCGGCGAGCTCGGGGCTCGGCGTCAAGCCGGTGTCGAAGGAGGGCAGTCAGCGCTTGATCCGCAAGGCGATCCAGTACGCGATCGACAACGACCGGGTGTCGGTGACGCTCGTTCACAAGGGCAACATCATGAAGTACACGGAGGGCGCGTTCCGCAACTGGGGCTACCAGCTCGCCCAGGAGGAGTTCGGGGCGCGCCCGATCGGGGCGGGCCCCTGGCTCGCCTTCCAGAACCCGCTCACCGGCTCGGACATCGTGGTGAAGGATGTGATCGCCGACAACTTCCTGCAGCAGGTGCTCATGCGGCCGGAGGAGTACGATGTGATCGCGACGCTCAATCTCAACGGGGATTACATCTCCGATGCGCTCGCCGCGCAGGTCGGCGGCATCGGCATCGCCCCGGGGGGCAACATCGGTGATGGGCCGGCGGTGTTCGAGGCGACGCACGGCACCGCGCCGGGCTTTGCCGGCAAGGATCGCGTCAATCCCGGCTCGCTCATTCTCTCGGCCGAGATGCTGCTGCGCTACATCAAGTGGACGGAGGCGGCGGACCTCATCGTGAAGGGCATCGCGCGCACCATCGCGATGAAGGAGCTCACGTACGATCTTGCGCGGCTGCGCGAGGCGATCCGCGTTCCGAAGCGCGAGCTCGCCGCGCGCAAGAACGTCGAGGAGGCCCTGCAGCGACTGATTCCGGGCGCGATGCTCATGAGCTGCTCGGGATTCGCCGCGGCGATCATTCGCCACATGGATGAGTGAAGCACGCGGGGAGCCGATGGCGCACACGCGAGGGCCGACCGCCGCACGCGCGCGGCCGGCGACGATCTACGATCCGCACTGCACGCGCTGTCCGCGCCTTGCGGCCTACCTCGCCGCGTGTCGCGCGCGCTACCCCGATCACTGGTGCCGCCCGGTCGGCTCCTTCGGCGACGACGCACCGCGCATCGTGCTCGTCGGGCTCGCCCCGGGACTGCACGGGGCGAACCGCACGGGGCGGCCCTTCACGGGCGATCATGCCGGGATCCTGCTCTACGGCACGCTCCATCGGCTCGGGCTCGCCACGCGCCGCGAGTCGCTCGCCGCGGACGATGCCTTGCGGTTGCGCGGCGTGCGCATCGTCAACGCCGTCAAGTGCGCGCCGCCCGGCAACAAGCCCCTGCCCGCGGAGGTGCGCTGCTGCAACGAGTACCTGCGCGCCGAGCTCGAGCAGCTGCATCCGGGCCTGCGCGTGCTCGTCGCGCTCGGCCGGATCGGGCACGAGGCCGCGCTCAGCGCGCTCGGCCTGAAGCGCGCCGCGTTTCCCTTCGCGCACGGGGCCGAGCACCGCCTCGATCCGGCGCGGTACCTGCTCGACTCGTACCATTGCAGCCGCTACAACACCCAGACCCGGCGGCTCACCGAGCCGATGTTCCAGGCGGTGCTCGCGCGGGCGTGCGAGCTCGCGGGACTGCGGCCCTCGCGAGGCGCGTGAGGCGGCCGCGGCGGCCGCTGCGACTTGGTGGCGCGCACGGACCCGAGTACGGTAGCGGCGCGATGGCGAAGGCCGAGGCATTCGATCCGAGGGAGTACGTGGCGTCGCTGCCGCGCCGGCCGGGCGTCTATCGCATGTACGGGGCCGACGGGGCGCTGCTCTACGTGGGCAAGGCGAAGCACCTCAAGGACCGCGTCGGCACGTACTTCAGCCCCGGGAACCTCGCCCCGAAGGTCCAGGCGCTCGTGCAGCAGATCGCCGCGATCGAGGTGACGGTCACCCATTCCGAGACCGAGGCGCTGCTGCTCGAGTACAACCTCATCAAGGAGCACAAGCCGCGCTTCAACGTCGTGCTGCGCGATGACAAGAGCTTCCCGTACATTCAGCTCGCGACGGACCACGAGTATCCGCGGCTCGCCTTCCATCGCGGGCCGCGCAACCGGTCGGGCCGCTACTTCGGCCCCTTCCCCAACGCCGGGGCGGTGCGCGAGACGCTGCAGGGCCTGCAGCGGCTGTTCCTCATCCGCAACTGCCGCGACACGTTCTTCGCGAATCGCAGCAGGCCGTGCCTGCAGCACCAGATCGGGCGCTGCTCGGCGCCGTGCGTCGGACTCGTGAGCCGCGAGGCGTACGCGGAGGACGTGGCGAGCGCGGTCCAGGTGCTCGAGGGCCGCAGCAGCGAGGTGAACGCGCAGCTGCAGGCGCGGATGGAGGAGGCGGCGAGCCGGCTCGAGTTCGAGCGCGCCGCGCAGCTTCGCGATCGACTCGCCGCACTGAAGCGCATCCAGGCCGAGCAGATCGTGACGGCCGAGACGGATCGGGAGGCGGACGTGCTCGCGATCGTCGGCGAGCCCGGCGAGTACGCGGTGAGCGTGATGCTCGTGCGCGGCGGGCGCAATTTGGGCACGACCAGCTACTTTCCGAGGGCGACCCTCGCAGAGCCCGAGGAGGCGCTGCGGTCGTTCATGCTGCAGTACTACGCGACCCAGGAGCCCGCGCGCGAGCTGCTCGTCGGGCGCGAGCTTCCCGACGCCGAGTTCCTCGCGCAGGTCCTGAAGGACCGCCGGGGCTACGAGGTGGCGATCCGGCGCCCGCAACGCGGGATCGGCGCGAAGTGGATCGAGCTCGCGCATGAGAACGCGACGCAGGCGCTGCACATGCGCCTCGCGCAGCGCCGCGGCGCCGAGGAGATGACCGCCGCGCTCGCCGTGGCCCTTGACTTGCCGGAACCGCCCGCACGCATCGAATGCTTCGACATCAGCCACACCGCCGGCGAGGGCACGGTCGCCTCGTGCGTCGTGTTCGGGCCCGAGGGTCCCCTTAAGAAGGAGTATCGCCGGTTCAACATCAGCGGTGTCGCGCCGGGAGACGACTATGGCGCCTTGCGCCAGGCGCTCGAGCGGCGCTACAGCCGGATCCGCGCCGGGGAGACACCCGCGCCTGACCTGCTGCTCATCGACGGCGGCGCGGGCCAGGTGAGCGAGGTGCACTCGGTCATCGCGGCGCTCGGATTCGGGGATCTGACGCTGGTCGGTGTCGCAAAGGGGCCGGACCGAAGGCCCGGGCAGGAGCGGCTGTTCATCCACGGCGCCGCGGCGCCCCGCACGCTCGATGCGTATTCCCCGGCGCTGCGTCTCGTGCAGCGCGTGCGCGATGAGGCGCACCGCTTCGCGATCACCGGTCACCGCCGCAAGCGGGCCCGGCGGTACAGCGAGTCCGTGCTCGAGGCCATTCCGGGTCTCGGCCCGGCCAAGCGGCGGGCGCTCCTCAAGCACTTCGGCGGATTGCAGGGAGTCCTGCGCGCCGCTATGGCAGAATTCGAGCAGGTCGAGGGCATCGGGGCATCACTTGCGCGGACCATCTACGATCACCTGCACCCCGGTGCGTGACCGTGCCCTGCGCCGCGCGGGCGCCGGGCGCGCCCGCTAGCCTCATGGTCGAGACGACAAATGCCAGTGGGGAGGTCGGCTCCGAGCGCGCATCCGGCGCATCCACCTCCTGGACCGTGCCGAACGCGCTCACCTGGATTCGCATCGCCGCGATCCCGCTCGTCGTCGTGGCGTTCTACCTGCATGCGCACTGGGCCGATCCGGTAGCGGGTTTGATCTTTGCCGCGGCCGGCATCACCGACTCGCTCGACGGGTACCTCGCGCGCAAGCTCGGCCAGACCTCCCGTCTCGGCGCTTTTCTCGATCCCGTCGCCGACAAGCTCATCGTGGCGACGGCGCTCGTCCTGCTCGTGAGCCGCGACCATCGGCCGGTCGTCGTGCTCCCGGCCGCGATCATCATCGGCCGGGAGATCGCCATCTCGGCGCTTCGGGAGTGGATGGCGGAGGTCGGGCAGCGCCGCAAGGTGGCGGTCTCGCTCCTCGGCAAGTACAAGACCATCCTGCAGGTGATCGGCCTCGCGCTGATGCTGTACCGGCACAGCGTCGGCGCCTTCCCGACGTACGCGGTCGGGCTGGTGCTCACCGTGCTCGCGGCAGCCCTCACCCTCGTCTCGATGGTGGTGTACCTGCGCGCAGCATGGCCGGACCTCACCGAGCCGTAGCCGAGCCGTGCCTCGCGCGGCGCGCCAGGAGGCTCGGGGCGTGGTGAGAAATCAGTGGATGATTGGCGTATAACCATATATTATTATTAAGGATAATTTCGCTGACGTCGCTCTATTCGCCTTGACTTAAACGCCCGCGCACATACAATCTCGCCTCCCTTCCTCGAGGGGGCGGGAATAGCTCAGTTGGTAGAGCACAACCTTGCCAAGGTTGGGGTCGCGAGTTCGAGTCTCGTTTCCCGCTCCAAAATTCTCGTGCGAGCTCCGTCGCTGGCAGATGCGAACGTCTGCCGTCTGCCGTCGGCCGGCGGCGCCGCAAGAGTGAGGGTTATGGCGATGTGAAAGCCCGAGCCAACTCCGGCAGGACATCGACTGGCACGAAGCGGTGAGTGGCCATGATGCGCGGACGGTCCGTGGCGTTGGGCGCGGCTGTGTGCAGCACGCGCGGATCGGTGAAGTAGGCATCCCCAGGCGCGCCGGTGAGCTCGATCACCTCGAGTGGAACGTCGCCTACCGCGCCGGCCTCGCCGAGCAACCGCGCGCGATCCTCGCCGCCGGCTCGCTCCGGGCTGTAGAGCTCGCGGAAGAAGGTCTCCCGACCGAGAAGGCGCCTGAGCGCCTTGGATCTCACGAATCGTTTGTCGTTCAACAAGCGATGTGATCCGGCGACGACCAGCGTGCCGCCTCCACGAGGCTCGACGGTATCGAGAAAGGCGAAGAGCTGCACGCCGGGCCTCCTGCCGGTCGCCAAGCGCGGGAAGTCCACGTGCCAGTTCGTTGCCGGCACCATCCAGGTGTCCGAGTTCGGCAGCGTGAAGAGGATCTGGGGTGGTCCGGACCGGGTACGGTCCAAGGCGCACCCGCCAAGCAGCGCTGCGACGGCGCAGAGGAGCGCCGGCTCCTCGAGCAACCCCTCCACATCGGGATGCTCGTTCCCGATCGCTTGGGAGGGTCCAAGACCGGTCGCCGGCCATTCGGGTCTCGGCACGGCGCCCAGGCACCACCGTCCGTCCTTCCAGAGCCCGAATCGCGCGAGCCGGTGCTGCACATACTCTCGCGCGCGGCGCACTCTGTCGGCGGCGAGCAAACCCCTGAGAGGCAGAACGCCTCGCCGCTCGAATTCATCGAGCTGCTCGCGGGTGAGGATCGAAGGGGCGGGCATCGGCGTCTCCTGGATGAAGACGCCCCGCGGTAGAGATCCCGCCCTGATCCGGTCAGGGCGCGGAGTCTACCGCGGCGGTACCGCGGCCACCGCGAGGCGCGGTGAGCGCTGGGAAGTATCCTCTGGCCGCAAAGCGCGGGTCAACCGTGACCGCCCCGATGGCAACGCACTGGAATCGGCAGAGTCCGAGCTGACTAGGGTCTCGGTCCCCTACGATATTCCCGCACGGTCAGCACGACGAAGGCGATCGGGATGAGGAATACCCAGCTACCCCAGGAAAAACTCAGAGGCAGGCTCACGATGCTGGTGAGAGCGAACCCGATCGCCAGGCGTTGGATTTTCCTTTTCCACGCGGCTTCCACCGCGGCGGGCGTCGCGGCGGGCGTCGCGGCAGCCGAAGCCCCCGTGGAGGCCGCGCCCCCGGGCGAAGTACCGCCCCCTGACAAAAAGCTCTTCGCCAAATCATCTTGGTCTGCCATACGTCACTTCCTATTCGATTGCTGATCTTTGCCGCGACCTTCCGAAGCAGTCCGCCTCTAATATAGTCCCAGGCGCATGGGCGCGACATCCCAGCGTAGCGTCCACGACGGTCGCGCAGCCGGGCGCATGTTGAGGCGTATCCCGCACGGGGCTTTCTTCTGCTGCTTCCTAACAATCAAGCGTAAGCATTTGATTGGAGTGGATCAGGACGGATGGTTG
>JASHTK010000077.1 GCA_030040575.1 Gammaproteobacteria bacterium | reverse complement strand
CGTTGGCAGCGTTGATGTAGGCGGTGAGGGCGCTGGTGGCCGCCAGCGTCGCGTTGTCGTCGATCGCGGTGCTGAGCTCGGCGCCCGTGACGAAATCCGCGGACGGCATCAGACTGTTGACCGTGATGCCCGTATCCTCCGCGAACGTCGTGCCGGCGGACGGATCCGAGACGAAGAGCCACAGGTCGGCGGCGTCGCTGCTCGGCTGCGTGGCAGCCTGCGCGAACGCCGCGGAGTGGTAGCCGGCGACCAGAGCGCCGGCCACGGCGAGACGTACGAGATTTTTCACGACGAGAACTCCTGCTCGATGTTTGGAAGAGCCATTGATCCCCTGAAACCTTCCGAATCCCGCGCCGCTGGCGCGCGCCTCGCATGGCTCCCGATCCGCCAATTGCGCGCCGTGCGCGGACTTCGTGCGGGCGTAGAGTCAAGGAACGGTGTTGCGATGACGTGAACTTTATGTATCAACGCGCCAGTTGAATTGGCGCGATCGCAGGCGTGTAGACAGATGTCGGACCGTCGTATGACAGTCGTTCGCGCTCAGTCGGGTACCGCTACGGTCAGCGTCTGCTCCATCCCATCGCGCGTGAGGGTCAGTCTCACCGAGTCACCTCCGGACTTCAGGGCGCCTTCGAGCGTCCCGGCGTCCGTCACCTCGACTCCATTGACCGCCGTCAACTCGTCGCCGTCGCGCAGCCCGTACTGCCGCTGGAAGTGCTTGCTCGGATGCAGCAGCACGCTGCCCGGCTCACCGTCCGTCGCCGTGAGCTCCGGGTCGAGACCTGCGAACCAGCTCTGGATCGCAGTCACCGGCTGCATCGGCGTGTCGGGAACGGCATGCTTCACGGGCTCATCCTCTGCAACGAGCGGAGCGGGCGCGTCGATGGGCGGGCCACCTGCCCCGGAGCTCACGGCCTTCGTCAGTCGCAGCGTCGCGCGCACCCCGTCGAAATCGAGCACCACGCGATCCGTGAAGACCTGCGCGAGCCGTCCGCCGAGCGCTCTGTCGAGATCGGCGCCGGCGCGGTAGAGCCGCGTCGGCTTGCCGGTCTCCCCGAGCATCGCGTAGCCCTCGCGAGGATCGGCGGTGGCCACGGTGCCGGCCAACGCCAGTGCCGGCCGTGCCTCGAGCTCGCGCGCCATTGCCGCGGTGGACGCGTCCGTGCCGAAGAGGTGGGCGCGCAAGATTCCAGGCACGTCGATGCGGCGCGACGGCGGCACGGACGTCGGGACCGCGATCGGACCAGATTGCGCTTGCCGCAGCGTCGAGGCGAGCTGCGCGAGATCGGCGGCGAGCGCGCACGCGAGCAAACCAGCGAGGCAGTGCGGAACGCCCTTCCGCCACCCCCGGAATCTCTCGAGCGTAAAGCGCATCCGCGGGATCTTCGTCCAGATTCATGTCCGGCACGTGACACACACTGCGCGCGCCGTCCGGCCAAAGCTCTCGAAGGGGCTCTCCGTACCCTGGCACGCGCGCGGTGGCGTGCGTATGATCCTCATCGCCGCCGAATCTCGAGTCCTTCCGCTCTGAAGCCGAGCATGGCCCGCGACAGTCAGTCCCTGCTCCAGCAGGCCCAGGCGGCGCTTGCCCGGGGCCATTCCGGGCAGGCCGCGAGCCTCTGCCGCGAGGTGCTGGCTGAGGATCGCGTTCATCCCGACGCACGATACCTTCTTGGCCTTGCTCATGCTGTCCAGGGCGACGTCGACGCGGCGCTCGAGGAGTGGCGAGGGGTTCTGGAGGTGCGGCCCGGGGATTTTGCGACACGGATGAACCTCGGTGCCGGACTCTCGCAGCGCGGGCGGCACGCGGAGGCCATCGCGCAGCTGCGCGCCGCCCTCACGCTCGATGCGACCCACGCTGAGGCGCACTACAACCTCGGTAACTCGCTGCTCGCGACAGGGCAGATCGAGTCGGCGATTGCGAGCTTTCGGGCGGCGCTTGCGCGCGATCCGAGCCTCGCCGAGGCCCGGAACAATCTCGGCGTCGCTTACCGCCGTTCGGGTCGGCTCGCCGAGGCCCGCGCCGAGTTCGCCGCGGCGATCGCCACCAATCCGGCGCATGCGGATGCGCACGAGAATTTGGGCGCGCTTCTCGAGGCGGAAGGTCGAGTCGATGAAGCGATCGTGAGTCTCAGGCGAGCCTCGACTCTCGATGCGCGTCGCACCGATGTGGTGCTCCATTTGAGCCGGCTTCTCGAGCAGTCGGACCGCGGACCGGAGGCGATCGCGACGTTGTCGGGTGCGGCAGACGCGAACCCCGAAGCGACCGACGTTCACTATGCGCTCGGCATCGGCTTGCATCGCGCAGGCCGGCTCGAGACTGCGGTCCGCTCCTACGACCGCGCCGCGGCGCTGTCCCCTCGAACCGCCGCGATCTGGCGGGATCGAGGACGGGCGCTCGAGAGTCTCAAGCGACTCCCGGAGGCGCTCGAGAGCTATCGGCGAGCGGCTGCCGCGGAGCCCGAGGACGCCGCGAGCATCGCCGGCCTGCTGAGCTGCGCCGTCAGGGCCTGCGAGTGGGCACTCGCGGCCTCGAGCCTCGCGCATTTGAGAGCGCTCCCCGCGGGGCTCGAGGCGGTTCATCCCTTTCTCGCCCTGAGCGTCTGCGAGGATCCCGCCGAGCAGCGCCGCATCGCCGCGGCCCGCTCGAGAAGCTACAGACCGCCGAAGCCCGTATCGTCGGGGCCTCACCGGCCGCATCGGCGATTGCGCGTGGCGTACGTGTCCTCCGACCTGCGCGATCATGCGGTCGCCTCGCTGCTGATCGGAGTGCTCGAGCGGCACGACCGCGACCGGCTCGAGATTCACGCCGTGTCGCTGCAACGGGAGCCGCGCGCGAGCGAGATGGGAGAGCGCGTGCGACGGGCCGTGGAGCACTTCCACGACGGATCCGCAATCGGCGATGCGGCCGCGGCGCAGGGATTGAGAGATCTCGAGATCGATATCGCGGTGGATCTGAACGGCTACAGCGTCGGAGGCCGGCCCGGGATCTTTGCGCACCGTGGCGCGCCGGTGCAGGTGGGTTACTTAGGGTACGCCGGGACGGTGGGTGCGGATTACATGGATTATTTGC
>JASHTK010000076.1 GCA_030040575.1 Gammaproteobacteria bacterium | reverse complement strand
GACAACGAGCTCGATCCTTACTCGGCCGGCCGCGGCTTCTGGTTCTCCCACATCGGCTGGATGCTGCGGGACTACCCGAGCGGCGTCGCGGACTTCTCGAACATTCCGGACTTGCGGCGCGACCCGCTCCTCGCGTTCCAGCACCGCCACTACGCGCTGCTCGCGACGGTCACCAACTTTGGCTTCTCGCTCGGGGGCGGCTGGCTGGTCGGGGATGTGTGGGGAACGTTCTTCCTCGCGGGCGTGCTCCGCCTCGTGCTGAGCCACCACTTCACGTTCTTCGTCAACTCGCTCGCCCACATGTGGGGCATCCGGCCCTACACCGATGAGAACTCGGCGCGCGACAACCCGATTCTCGCGCTCGTCACCCACGGCGAGGGGTATCACAACTTCCACCACGCCTTCGCGCACGACTACCGCAACGGCGCGCGCTGGTGGCAGTGGGATCCGACCAAGTGGCTCATCGCGAGCCTGCAGTGCGTCGGGCTCACGCGCCGGCTGAAGCGCACGCCCGCCTTCCAGATCCAGCGCGCGCTGCTCGCGATGCAGTTCCGCCGCGCGCAGGCGAAGCTCGCGAAGCTCCCGGACGCGCGCCGGACGCCCTCGCACACCGAGCAGCTGCGCCACCGCATCGCGCAGGAATACGAGGCCTTCGTTGCGGCGGTGAGCGACTGGACGCGCCTGAAGGAGCAGTGGCTCGAGGACAAGAAGCGCGCCGTGATCGAGCACTGGGAGCAGGCGCGCTTCCAGCAGCGGCTGCGCGAGATCGAGCGCAGCCTGAAGATCCAGCGCAGGCGCTTAAGATCGCTGCAGGCGAGGCTCGCGTAAGCCCGATACGCCTCACGCACCCCGGCCGGGGCCGAGCGGATGGGACGGATCTTCGAAGTCAGAAAGGCGACGATGTTCGCGCGGTGGAACCGCATGGCGAAGCAGTTCGCCCGCATCGCGAAGGACATCACGATGGCCGTCAAGGCGGGCGGCGCCGACCCGGCCGGCAATCCGACGCTTCGCAGGCTCATCCACAACGCGCGCGCCGTGAACATGCCGAAGGACAAGATCGAGGCCGCGATCAAGCGCGCATCGGGCCGCGACGCGGCGAGCTACCAGCAAGTGATCTACGAGGGCTATGCGCCCCACGGCGTCGCCTTGCTCGTCGAGGCGGCGACCGACAATCCCACGCGCACGGTCGCCTCCGTGCGCAACCTCATCACCAAGAGCGGCGGCAATCTCGCGACGAGCGGCAGCGTGAGCTTCCTCTTCAAGAAGATGGGCGTGTTCCGCCTCGACCCGGCCGGCATCGACCAGGACGAGCTCGAGCTGTACCTCATCGATCACGGTCTCGAGGAGATGGGCGAGAGCACGGGCGAGAAGGGTGAGCCCCAGCTCGTCATCCGCTGCGCGTTCGCGGACTTCGGCCGCCTGCAAGAAGCGCTCGAGGCACGCGGCGTCGCAGCTCTCTCGGCCGAGCACGAGTACGTCTGCACCGTGCCCACCGAGCTCCCGGAGGGTGAGGCGACCGAGGTCCTGACGCTCATCGACAAGCTCGAGCAGGACGAGGATATCCAGCGGGTCTTTCACACCCTCGCCTGAGCCTCGGCGGGCCGGATCTCAATCGGGCATCGGCGTCATCTGGCCGGCGAGCGCGTCCTCGAATCCGAAGCGGCGCAGATCCTCGATCCGCTCGGGGAAGAGAATTCCATCGAGGTGATCGACCTCGTGCTGCACGACGCGCGCGTGAAAGCCCTCGACCGTGCGGTCGATCGTCTCTCCGTCCGCGGTGACGGCCTGATACCGGAGCCTGCGGTACCGCGGCACGAGCCCGCGCAGCCCCGGGACCGAGAGGCACCCCTCCCAGCCCTCCTCGCGCTCGTCCCCGAGGAGGGTCAGCACGGGATTCACGAGCACGGTGTACGGCACCGCCGCCACGTGCGGATAGCGAGGATTGTCCTTCATCTCGAAGATCACGACGCGCAGGCTCACGCCGATCTGCGGCGCGGCGATGCCCGCTCCGTTCAGCGCCCGCATCGTGTCGTCCATGTCGCCGATGAGCGCGTGCAGCTCCGGGCTGCCCACCACCGCGGGCGCCGCAACCTGCCGCAGCAGCGGGTGTCCCATCTTGAGTACCGGTCTCACCGCCATGCCGGACGAGTGTACCGCAGCGAGGCGCAGGCGCCTCTGCCAGGGCGTAGACCGCGGGTGCGACTCTCCGGCGCCGCGCTCAGAAGGTGACCGGCCGCGCGAGGAACACGTCCGATCCGAACTCCATCTCGAAGCCGACGCCGATCCCCGGACTCATCTCCCGGCGCTGCCACAGGTACTCCCTCGGCCAGTCGAGGCTCGCCCGCACCTCGAGGATCAGCCAGTCCTTCAGGACACTGCGCCGGTACGCTACCTTGACGCCGTAGTCCTGGAGCGGCGGCGCGGCCTGGGTGGCGCCGTCCACCTCGAGCTCCCCGACGATGGCGCGGCGCTCGGCGTAGGCGAAATACGCATCGAGGGTCGAGTAGCTGTTCCACCCGTAGGATCGCTGCGCGTACGTCGTGGAGCCGGTCCAGCTGAGCAGCAGCTCGGGCATCACGAGGCGCTGCAGATCGACCCGGCTCGTCACGCCGAACCCGCCCTGGCTGTTCTGGTAGAACGCGTCCTGCCGCCAGATCAGGACGGCCTCGGAGGGGTCGCCGAGCTCGTAGAAGTACCCGCCCTTGATGAAGGGGTCGAACCTCGAGAGGTTCAAGGGCAGGCCGGCCCCGGTATCCCACTGCACTCCGGGGTGCAGCGGCTGATAGTACTGGATGCCGAGCAGCGTCTGGTCCTGCGGATTCGGCGCATACGGGTTCGGAAGCGCGCCGGAGGCCGCCTGGCTCTCGGAGACGAACTCCTCGGGGTTGAGCCGTCCGATGAAGGCGTGGAGGCTGTCGCTCAACTGCGGCAGGGGCACGTCCCCGAGGAAGCGCAGGAGGCTGTGCAGGCCGTCATACCGGTCCCACAGCAGTCCCGGCGCGACGCTCCCCGAGGCCTGCTCGTACGCCACGTCGGGCTCCTCGGAGCCGAACCAGCGGTCGACGTGCATCGCGCTCTCCCACACCGTGTCGTAGACGAGCTCGCGCACCTCCTCGAGCCACTGGTCCGTGTCGGCGGGCACAATCGTGGTCGACTCCGCGGGAATCGTGCCGTCGCCAGAGGGGGCGGTGGAGGAGCCGGTCGCGGGGTCGGCAGGGAGGTCGCCGGAGCTCTGGGCCGGCGCAGGCACCGATGCCGCGAGGAGCCACAGCGCGCAGCCTGCTCCGAGCGCCCGGTTCAAGCGCAAGGCAGGCGCGTCAGGTGCGGAGCACCCACGCGACGGCAACCGCGATGAGCAGCGCGATCCCCACCCGCAGCAGCATCGAGCGGGTGCCCGAGAGGCGGCGCGGCGCGACGCGGCGCGCCCCCGCGTGGGGAAATCCGAGCGCCGCGTTACCGCGATAGAAGAACGCCTGGACGATGAGCACCGGGGCATGCACCCCGCTCGCTGCGCTGATGAGGTGCGCGCGGTAGCGCGCGCCGCGCTCGAGGAGCGGCGCGAGGTCCCGCGCGCGATGCGCGGGCACAAACCCGAGCGGCTTGCCGTTCGCCGTGCGCACCTCGATGGTGCCGGCGCCGCTCGAATGCTGCCGCTCGAGGACGAGCAGCACCGGCTCCCCCGCGCGCGCCTGACGGTGGAGGATCGGCGTCCTGCGGTCCGACTGACAGCCCGCCACCATGAAGCAGGCGGAGGCGAGGATCTCGTTCTTGACTCGCTCCGCCGCACTGTCGTCCGGGTAGGCCATCCTCTCGCTCCCTACCAGCCGCAACGCCGCCGGGCGCCGCCTGAGCTCTCGAGGCAAGCTCGGCTCGAGCACACGCGCGAGCGCCTGCAGGTCGGCCGGCGCGACCCTACCGCTGCGCAGAGCGTGCTCGACCCATTCGCGAACATAGACCCGGGCGGGGACCTCGACCTCCGCGCTGCGATCCAGCCACTCGCGCAGCCTCGCGAGCTCGCGCCTCGTGAGCGTGCCGTCGGCGGCCGCCGTCTGGCACAGCGAGAGCAGCTCGGTGCCTGCAGAGACGCAGGCGCTCGCGCCCGCCTCGAAGCTCCCGCGGACGGCCGCTCTCGTGAGTCTCTGCTGCGACATCACGCCCCCTGCGCGATTCCTCGTCGAGAGCGATTCTTAGCAATCTCGGCGCACAACGCAATCCGCCCTTGCACGCTCCGCTCGCGGAGCACGCCGAGCTCCCGACCGAGTTGGTCAGCGCGGCGGCGGCTTTGCGGCCTCGCGCACATAGAGCGAGGCATCGAGCAGGGCCTGCGTGGCCGCGACTCGCCTCGCATCGACCGGCTCATCCGGGAGCGAGGCGAGCAGCGCGGCGGCGCGCGCCTCGAGCACCGGCCGGATCTCGGGGTGCGTGAGGATGTAGAGGTCGTTGCGGCGAATGCCGCGCACCACCTGCCGTCCGACCTCCTCGCCACCGAGTGCGGTCGCGAAGATGGGGGTGTCCTCGCGCCGAACGCCGGGCGGGGTGACCGAGACCGACCCGGTCGCCGCGAGCGCCTGGGGCCTCACCGCGACGGTGCTCTCGAAGAGGTCCGACTTGACCGGCCCGGGACAGAGCACCGAGACCCCGATGCCGTGCGGCGCGAGATCGGCGCGCAAGGACTCGGCGAGCCCGACGAGCGCGAACTTGGAGGTGACGTAGCAGCCCGCGCCGCCGCTCGTGAAAAGCCCGCTCACGGAGGCCGTGATCACGATGTGCCCGCCCGCGCCGAGCGCGATCAGGCGCGGAGCGAACGTCCTCACGGCGTTGATCGCCCCGCCGAGGTTCACTCCGAGGCAGAAGTCCCAGTCCTCGAACGTCGCGCTCTCGGTCGAGCCGACGAGATTGACACCGGCGTTGCTGCAGAGAACCCGCACCGGCCCGAGCTCGCGCTCCACGCGGTCGGCGGCGGCCGCCCACGCGTCGCGGTCCACGACGTTGAGGTCGACGGCGAGGGCGCTTACGCCCTCCGCGGCGAGTCCGCCGACGGCGCGACGAAGCTCGTCCGCGCGAACGTCCGCCAGGGCGATCCTCATGCCCTCGGCCGCGAGCGCGCGCGCCAGCCCGAGGCCGATGCCGCTCGCGCCGCCCGTGATGAAGGCCACCTGGCCGCGAAACCGATCCACGGGCTGCGACGCTCTCGGGGGCGCTTGTGCCGGCACGATCGCTACGCCGCCACGATCCGCACCGGCAGCCTCGCCGGTCCGTGGCCGATCGCGGACATCCACGGCACGGGCTCGCCCGCAGGCTCGAACCGCTCGATGTGCCGGATGCAGGCGCCGAGGAGCGCGTCCGCCTCGAGCAGCGCGAGCACCCGCCCGACACAGGCGTGAAGGCCGTATCCCCAGCCGACGTGCCCGCGAGTGTCGCGGCGCACGTCAAAGCGGTCCGGGTCCGCCCACTTGCGCGGGTCGCGGTTCGCCGCCGCGAACATGAGGCCGCAGCGCTCCCCCTTCGGGATGAGGTGCCCCTCGACCTCCACGTCCCGAGTCGTGATGCGGCCGGCCATCCGGGAGGGGGAGTCCCAGCGCAGGCTCTCCTCGAAGGCGTTGCGCAGCAACGCGGGCTCGGCGCGCAGCAGCCGGTACTCGCCGGGGAACCGGCTGAACGCGCGCAGGGCCGTCGCCATCGTCATGACCGTGGTATCGGCTGCGGCGGACAGCAGCACCTGCACGAGAAGCTTCGCCTCGGGCTCGGTGATCTCGCCTGCGTCGGCCGCGCGGAACATCTGCATGCCGAGCCCCTCGGGATCGAGATTCTCGCGGTTGCAGCATTGATCGACCCACTCGAGCACGGGGCCGGTGTCTCGCATCGCCTCCTCGAACAGCTCGTTCGGCGGCCCGAGCGTCGCCCACACCATGTTCCCGAAGGCATAGAGGTGCTCGCGGCCGGCCTGGGGCAGGCCGAGCAGGTCCGGCAGCACCTTGTAGACGAAGGCCTGCGTGATCTGCGCCACCGCATCGATCACCTCGCCGCTGCGCGCCGCCACCTCGCGCAGCAACGCATCCGCGTCGGCGCGAAAGTGCTCGGCCATGCGCGCGAGGGCCCGCGGCGAGAGCGCGTTGCTCACGACGCCGCGCACCTGCGTGTGCCTCGGGGGATCATCGACCAGCAGGATCTCCGGGCGCACGGAGTCCGGATCGTGCCACGGGCGCGAGCGCGAGGAGAATGAGCGCCAGTCGAGGAGCGCGGCGGAGACGTGCTCGTAGCGCCCGAGCAGCGTGATGCGCTCGCGCGACAGCCGCACCGCGGGCGCGAGCTCCCGCAGGCGATCGTCGACCTCGCGGGCGGTGCGCACCGCCTCCGGGCAGAAGATGTCCTCGTCGCAGACCCGCGCCTCGACCGCCATGCTCCCCCCTACCCGGCCGCCGCGATGCCGCCGTCCACGTGCAGGATCTCGCCGTTGATGAACGAGGCCGCCGGACTCAGCAGGAAGGCGACGGCCGCGGCGTTGTCCTCCTCCCGCCCGAGGCGGCGCAGCGGAATCGTTCGCGTCCGCCGCGCGTACTCCGCCGCATCGTTGAGCCCGAGCGCCCCGGGGGTGGGCACCGATCCGGGAGCCACCGCGTTGACGCGCACGCGCCGCGGCCCGAGCTCCGCCGCGAGCGTGCGCGTGAGGGTGACGAGCGCACCCTTGACGAGGCTGTAGATCGCCGTGTTCGGATAGCCGCGCTCGGCGACGGGCGAGGCCATGTTGATGAGCGCTGCGCCCCGCTCGGGATCCATGTGCGTGAGCAGCAGCTGCGCGCCCCACACCGAGCCCTTGATGCCGATCGCGAGCATGCGGTCGAGCACGGGCTCGGCGACCTGCTCGATCGGCTCGTACCGCAGCAGCATCGCGTTGTTGACCACGGCATCGATGCGGCCGCGCGCCGCCGCGAACTGCGCGGCGGCGCCCGCGAAGGCGGAGCGGTCGGCCACGTCCGCGGCGTAGGCGACCGCCGTGCCGCCGGC
>JASHTK010000075.1 GCA_030040575.1 Gammaproteobacteria bacterium | reverse complement strand
CACGCGTTCGCCTCCGGCATCCCGGTCAGCACGCACTTCATGGGCGCCGGCGTCCTCCCGAGGGACGGCGGCGCGCCGCAGTACGTCTACTTCGTCGTGCCCCGCGAGCGGATCGCGATCCTGCCCGATTGGGGCGGGGAGCGCAGCATGGGGATGCAGGGCAGCGGCTCGAACAGCGTAAAGCTCACCGAGGTGTTCATCCCCGATCACCACTTCGTCCCGGCGGACGTGATGCTCTCCTCCGAGCACCTGCCGCAGGGCACGCACGGCACGCGGCTGCACGGCAACCCGATGTACCTCGGCATTCTCGCCGGCTGGTTCAGCTGCGAGTTCGGCGGCATCTTCACGGGAACCGCGCGCGCCGCGCTCGATGAGTTCGAGCAGCTGCTGCGCACCAAGCCGCAGACGTTCAATCCGCAGCTCGTGCGGGCGCACGACCCGAACCTGCAGATCACCCTCGGGGAGGCCGCGACGCGGGCCGACGCCGCCGAGGCACTGACGCTCGCGGCCACGCGCCTGCAGATGGAGCTCTGCGAGCGTTGGGCGCGGGAGGGCAAGCCGATCACCGCGGCCGACACGCTGCGCGTGTGGAGCATCTCGCGGGAGGGCTGCCGCGCCGCGTGCGAGGCGGTCGAGATGCTGTTCCGGGCCGCGGGCGCCTCGGTGAGCAAGGCGGGCCAGCGCCTGCAGCGCTATTTCCGGGACGTGCAGATGTACCGCGTCCACATCCAGTCGCAGCCGCTCTTTCCCCAGCTGCGCGGCCAGGCGCAGCTCGGGCTGCTCGCGCTCGGCCCGCCGTTCGGACCGTAAGCTCTCGCTCGCGCCCCGATGCGGCGGCTCGCCTCGCAGCTGTGGTTCCAGGTGCTCCTCGCCACGGCGCTTGGAGTGCTGCTCGGGGTCCTCGCGCCCTCCGCCGGCGCGCGGATGAAGCCGCTCGGCGATGCCTTCATCGCCCTCATCCGCATGATCGTCGCGCCGGTCATCTTCTGCACCGTCGTGCACGGCATCGGCGCCATGCGCGACCTGAGGAGAGTCGGGCGCGTCGCGGTGAAGTCGCTCGTCTACTTCGAGCTCATCACGACGGTCGCGCTCATCGTCGCGCTCCTCGCCGTCAACCTGTTCCAGCCCGGAGCGGGCATGAACGTCGATGCGCATGCGATCGACACGCGGGCGATCGGCGCGTACACGAGCGAGGCCCGCGGCGCGAGCATCGCGCAGTCGCTGCTCGACATCATCCCGACGACGTTCGTCGGCGCCTTCGCGCAGCCGGAGGTGCTGCCGACGCTGCTCGTCTCGATCCTGTTCGCGCTCGCCGTCTCGGCCCTCGGCCCGCGCGCACAGGTCGTCTCGGAGGTGGTCGGCGTGCTCTCCGAGGTCTTCTTCCGCATCGTCGGCTTCATCATGTGGGTGGCGCCGATCGGGGCATTCGGCGCCATGGCGTTCACGGTCGGGCGCTTCGGGGCGGGCTCGCTCGTCGCGCTCGGCAAGCTGCTCCTCGAGTTCTACGCGGTCTCGCTCGGCTTCGTGCTCGTCGTGTTCGGAGCGGTCGCGTACTGGGCGGGCGTGAGCCTCGTGCGCCTCCTCGCGTACCTGCGCGAGGAGATCGTGATCGTCGCGGCGACCACCTCGACCGAGACGGTGCTGCCGCGGCTCATGCAGAAGCTGCGCGCGCTCGGGTGCGAGGAGTCCGTCGTGGGCCTGGTCGTGCCGGCCGGCTACTCGTTCAACCTCGACGGCACCTGCCTTTACCTCAGCACCGCGGTCGTGTTCCTCGCGCAGGCGACGAACACGCACCTCGGGCTTGCGCAGCAGCTCGGCGTCATCGCCGTGCTGCTGCTCACCTCGAAGGGCGCGGCCGGAGTGGCCGGCGCCGCGTTCGTGGTGCTCGCCGCGACGCTCGGCTCGCTCGGCACGGTGCCCGTCGCGAGCATCGCCTTGATCCTCGGCATCCACCGCCTGATGGCCGAGGCGCTCGCGTTCGTCAACCTCGTCGGCAACAGCCTCGCGACGATCGTCGTCGCGCGATGGGAGAACGCGGTGGATGACTCGCTGCTCTACGCGCGGATCGGGCGCGGCGCGGCGAGCGCCGGCGGCGCACGCGCCGCGCAAAGGTGAGCCGCATGAGCGAATCCGAGACCCCCGTGGTGCGCAGCGTGACGCGGACGGACGAGCGCATCCTCGCCTCCGATGTGTTCCAGGCACGCACCCGCGCGCTCCCGCCGCGCAACGGCACGGGGGTGCACCGCGAGCCGGAGCGGACGGTTCCGGTCTACCACCGCAGCGACGTGCTGGTCGTCGGCGGCGGACCGTCGGGCTGCGCCGCAGCCGTCGCCGCCGCGCGTGCCGGCGCAGAGGTGGCGCTGCTCGAGCGATACAACCATCTCGGCGGACTCGCCACGGGCGGGCTCGTCATCTGGATCGACCGCATGACCGACTGGGCCGGCCGGCCGGTGATCCGCGGCTTTGCCGAGGAGGTGCTCGCCCGCTTCCCCGGCGAGGCCGTCGCGGGACCGCAGCCCGCGGAGTGGGGATCGCGCGATCCGGCGCGCGTCGCGTACTGGCGGCAGCGCACCGCCGCCTTCCACGGCATCGTCGCCTGGTCCCCGACGATCGATCCGGAGCGGCTGAAGTGCGTGTCGCAGGCGATGCTGCTCGAGGCGGGCGTGCGACTCGTCCTGCACGGCTGGGCGGCGGCGCCGATCGTCGCGGAGGGGCGCGTCGGCGGGGTGCTGTTCGAGAGCAAGGCCGGCCGCCAGGCGCTGATCGCGAAGGTGGTCGTCGATGCGACCGGCGACGGCGACCTGTTCGCGCGCGCCGGCGCGGAGTTCGATACAGACATCGAGGAGGGCGACGTGCACCACAGCATGAATACCGCCTTTCTCTTGGGCGGCGTGGACATGAGCCGCTGGCTCGAGTTTCGCGGCGGCGAGCCGCAGCAGTTCGCGGCCTTCATGCAGCTCGGACGCGAGCGGCTCGGGTTCTTCCAGCCTCCGTACGTGTCGTGGCGCAACGACGTCGCCTTGTTCCTCGGGCCGCGCCAGTCGGGGCTTTCGGCGCTCGACGTGGACGACATGACGGAGGTCGAGATCCGCTCGCACCGCTTCATGGCCGAGCATTGCGAGTTCTTCCGCGCTCACGCGCCGGGCTTCGAGCGCGCCTACATGCTGCAGAGCGCGCCGCAGCTCGGCGTGCGGCACACCCGCCGACTCGCCGGCGTCGCCCGCATCGAGCGCGGCCAGTGGAGCGCCGGCGTGGCGCTCGACGATGAGATTGGCGTGAGCCCATCGGTCTCGCCGAAATTCCCGGTGATCTCCGTGCCCTACGGCGCGCTCGTGCCAAGGCGGCTCGAGGGGCTGCTCGCCTGCGGACGGCACATCTCCTGCGACGCGAACTCCCACGGATTCCTGCGCGAGATCCCCCAGTGCTGGCTCACGGGGCAGGCGGCCGGCGCGGCCGCGGCGCTCGCGGCGAATGCCGGGATCGAGCCGCGGGCGGTGGACATCCGGCAGCTGCAGCGAGTGCTCCTCGCGCAGCACGTCTACCTGAGGGATCGAGGCGAGCAGCCGGCGACCACCGCGCAGGCGCAGTAGAGCGCGGGGCAGAGCCGCCCGGGGCGCGAGCGCTACTGGTACTCGAGCCCGAGCGCCTTCAACTTCTCGCGCATCTCGTACAGGTCGAGGCCGAGCTCGCCGGCGGCGAGTCGCTTGCGCTTGACTTCCTCGCTGTCCACCCGCTTCTTCGCGGCCTGGGCGACCGCGCCCGCCTCCTCGCGCCGCACGGCGACGACGCCGTCGTCGTCGGCCACGATGACATCACCGGGCTCGATCCGCTGGCCGGCGCAAAGGAGGGGCACGTTCACCGAGCCGAGGCTCGCCTTGACCGTTCCCTGGGCCCAGATCGCCTTGCTCCACACGGGGAACTTCATCTCCTTGAGCGTCGCGACATCGCGCACCCCGGCGTCGATGACGAGGCCGCGCACGCCGTGCGCCTGCAGGGAGGTCGCGAGCAAGTCGCCGAAGTAACCGTCGTTGCAGGGCGAGCTCGGGGCGACGACGAGCACGTCCCCGGGACGGCAGACCTCGACGGCGACGTGGATCATCCAGTTGTCGCCCGGGGTCACGAGCACGGTCACGGCCGACCCGCAGAGCGAGGTGCCGGGGTAGATCGGCCGCAGGTACTCGGCGAGCAATCCGGTGCGGCCCTGGGCCTCGTGGACCGTCGCGACACCGTAGCTGCCGAGCGCCGCGATCACGGCGGAGTCCGCCCGTGCGATCTCGCGCACCACGACATGCTTGCTCATCGGTGTGCTCCTCGTCTCGCCCGGCCGCTACTATAGCGAGTGGCCAACGGCCGGGCCAAGAGCGAAGGCCGCGACCGGGATGGCGCCGATCAACCCGCCGGTTTCTCGCCGGCCGCCCGCGAGTTGCGTCGGCTGCGACTGCCGTGCGCCTTCGGCGCCGGCGCCTTCGCGAGCAATCCCTCGAGCGGCTGAAAGAGCGCATCGTACCGCTCGCCGAGCACCTCGATCTGCCAGCCCCCGAAGCGCGAGTTGAGCTGCCGGGCCTCATCCTCGGTCGTCTTGGAGCTCGATTGCGCGCTCACCGTGAGGTAGCGGCTGTCGCCCTCGCTGCGGCCCGATACCTCCACGGTGAGGCCGTCGAAGGTGTGGAAGGTGGCGTGGACGGCAGGAGCGGGTGGCGGGCCCGGGCCACCGGCCTTGCGGACGTCCTCGAGGGTGAGCGAGGCGAGAGCCTCCGCGACGGCATTGGGCGCCGTGACGCTCGCGAGCTGCCGGCCCTTCGGCAGGTCGGGCACGGCAAAGTCGAGCTGATTCGGCGAGTGGCGCACCACCGTGTAGGGCGGGCCCGCGGCCGGCTCCACCCGCACGTCCTCGATCCGCGTCTCGGGCAGATCGATGACGCTCTCGGGGAGCCAATGCCGCGGATCGGCGTCGGGAATCACCTGCGGCGAGACGAGGAGGCTCTGCGCGGCCCCAGCGGGGCGAACGTAGCTCGACTGCATCCCGGAGGGCTTGCCGACGATGAGGCTCACCGGTCTGCCCGGCTCGATGAGCTCGATCAGCGTGCCGCTCGCGCGCGGCGAGCTCACATCCTCGACGCCGAGCTGCGCGTAGTTCGCCGGATCGCTCGTCTTACCCTCGACGATCTTCAGGTCCGCCAGATCGAGCAGGAGCTTGCGCACCCGGCTCGAGTCGGCCGGGAAGCCGCGCTCGCCGACGATCCAATCGCTCGCGCCTCGCTCGAGGGTCGTCCGCGTGCCATCGCCTTTGCTGATTCGCACCGCGGTGATGGCATTGATCGAGCTCTCGAGGCCGGGAAGGACGGGCTCGCCCGCCCGCGGGGCGCTCGCGGAGGGCGTGCGCGAGGATACCCACAGGGCGAGGGCGATCACCGCGACGCCCGCGGCGAGCAGCGCGGCGAGGCCGCGCGCGCCGAGTCTCGTCATCCGGTCGGACCCCCGGCCGAAGGGCTCCCGCGCCTGCGGCGCCACCCGATGAGCAGCGCGATCAGGGCGAACAGCGTCGGGACCACGACGATGTTGATGATCTTCAACCGGTTGCCGAGCCGATCGATGTCCTCATCGAGGCTCAGCTGCACCGCGCGCAGCTCTTTGCGGATGCGCAGCCGGTCCTGCTGGAACTGCTCGAGCTGCTGCTCCTCCCCGGGCGTGAGGATCAGCGCGGTCTTGTCGTTGCGCTGCGACTGCAGCGCCGCGAGCCTGTCCTCGGTCTGCTGCAGCTCGCTTTGCAGCTCCTGCTCCTTCGAGCGATAGCGCTCGTCGGCCGCCGCGCGCAACTGCTCGACTCGGGTGAACGGCCGCGTGAACGCCGCCCGGCCGCGCACGCTGATCAGATCGTCGCTGCCGGTCAGGTTCCCGAGCGCGTTCGCGAGGAAATCCCCGTTGCTCGCCCAGGGCTGCACGAGACGCTGACCGAACACGTCCTGCACGCGCACCCAGAGAAAATCCGCGAGGACGTCCGAGTCGGCGACCACGACGAGATTGAGCGGCTTTGTCGAGGCCGCAAGCGCGGGCTCGCCGGGGATCGGCTGCACTCCGGGGGGCGGCCCGGCCGGGTACGCGGACTTGACGCTCCCCGTGACGCGCGCGGCGATCGTGTAGCGCTCGCCCGTCGGGTGGAACCCCTCCTCGAGGGTCGAGGGATCCGCGAGCATCACGAACCGCCCCGCCGGGATCGGTGCCGAATCGGTGCTCGACTGCAGCAGCGGCTCGAATTGGACGGTTGCGCCCTGCCTCGGCTCCAGGAAGCCCGCCGTCGCAACGTTGACGCTCGAGAGGCCCGCCGTGATCACATCGCTCGGATTGAGGCTCGAGCGGTCGAGCCCGAGCACGCCGAGATGGCGGACGGGCGCGCCACCCTCGCGCAGCGTGACGGTGAGCGCGTGGTCCGCGTCGCCGACGACCTGCGTCGGATCGTAGCTCACGCCCCAGGCCGCGAGCAGCGGCTCGAGGTCCGAGGAGCGCTCGGCGGTGAGCGCGGCGACCGGGTTCGAGGGATCGGCGCCGGCCGTGTCCTGCTCCGAGAGCGGATCGACGAACAGCAGGATGCGTCCGCCGCGCAGCGCGTACTGGTCGATCGCGTAGAGCGCCGCGGGCGGTAGGCTCTTCGGGTGGACCAGGACGAGCACCTGCGTCGAGGGATCGATGCGGGTGAGGCTGCTCTCGAGCACCCGAACGTTGAACAGGTCCCGCGCCTGCTCGAACACGATCCACGGATCGCGCAGCTGTCCGGTCGCCGGATCGAATCCGCCCTGCACGGGCAGGCTCGAGAGCCACCCGATCGTCGGCTTGCGCGGCGTCGCGAGCTGGTAGACGAGCTTCATCACGTCGTATTCGAGGAGCTGCTCCTGATCCGGATCGAAGAACGCGATCGCCGCATGCCCGTCCGTCGAGTTGGTGCCCGCGAGGCCGAAGTAAAGCGACTGACCCGCGGTGCCGACCGGGACGGCACGGACGCCGAGCTCCGCGGCGCGGTCCTCGTCGTTCGAGAACGGCTGCGGGTCGATGAGGTGCAGAGCGAGCTTGCCGTTCGCGCGGTCCGCGAGCTCCTCGAGCAGGTCCTGCACGCGGGCCGCGTAGGTCTTGATCTGCGGGTACTCATCGGCGGTCGAGGAGCTGTAGTAGAAATAAAGATTGATCGGCTCCTTGAGGCTCCTCAAGATCCGGTCGGTGCCCGGCGCGACGGTGTACAGGTGGTGCTCGGTGAGATCGAGCCGCCAGCCGCGCAGCGCGCGGTTGAGGAGGATCGTGGTCCCGGCGATGAGCAGCGCGAGCGCGATGAGCGCGCCGCCGCCGAGGGTGAGTCTCTTGTTCATGGCGGCTGCGGGCTACTCGGCCTTGCGCACGTCGAGCACGACCACGGTCGCGATGAGGAAGTACCCGATGAGCATCGCGAAGTACACCAGGTCGCGCACATCGAGCACGCCCTTCTCGATCGACTCGAAGTGGGTGAGGAACGAGAGCGAGGCGATGGCATCGACCAGCGCCTGCGGCAGCCACGAGCGGAACGCGTCGGTGACCATCGGATAGCCCGCGAGCAGGACGACGAAGCAGCCGACGACCCCGAGGATGAAGGCGACGACCTGGCTGCGCGTGAGCGCCGACATGAACGAGCCGACCGCGAGGAATCCCGCGGCAAGCAGCAGGCTGCCGATGTAGGCGGCGAGGATCGCGCCGTTGTCGGGGCTGCCGAGATAGTTGACCGTGATCCAGAGCGGAAAGGTGAGCGCGAGCGCGATGCCCGCGAAGATCCACGCGGCGATGAACTTGCCGACCACCGCCTGCCAGAGCGTCACCGGCTGGGTCATCAGCAGCTCGATGCTGCCGCTCTTGCGCTCCTCGGCCCACAGGCGCATGGAGATGGCCGGAATGAGGAACAGGTACAGCCAGGGGTGGAAGGTGAAGAACGGATCGAGGTCCGCCTGCCCGCGCTCGTAGAACTGCCCGAGATAGAACGTGAGCCAGCTCGCGACCGCGAGGAAGATCACGATGAAGATGTAGGCGATCGGCGTCGAGAAGTAGCCGCCGAGCTCGCGGCGCACGATGATGCCCACGTTGCGCATGGTCTGAAAGCCCCTCAAGCGGTGATGGTCCGAAACACCTCATCGAGCCGCCCGGACTCGAGGTGCAGCTCCTTGAGCTCGACGCCCTCGCGTGCGGCGAGGTCGCTCACCGCCTGCAAGATCGGGGAGCCCTGGCGCGGCAGCGCGGTGAGCCGCGATTCCCGGCCGCTCACTTCCACCTCGGCGACCGCGGGCAGCGCGGCGAGAGCGGACTGCATCGCCGGGAGCTGCTCGCCGCGCTCGAGGCGGATCGACACCGCGTTGTGATAGCGCGACTGGGCCGCAAGGCCTTGCGGGGAGTCGTCCGCCACGATGCGCCCGCGCGCGACGATGATGACGCGGTTGCAGACGGCGTCGACCTCCTCGAGGATGTGGGTCGAGATGACGATGATCTTGTCGCGCGCCATCTCGTTGATGAGCGCGCGGACCTCGTGCTTCTGGTTCGGATCGAGGCCGTCCGTCGGCTCATCGAGCAGCAGCACCGGCGGATCGTGCATGATCGCCTGGGCGAGCCCGACGCGCCGCCGAAAGCCCTTCGAGAGCGTGTCGATGCTCTGGCTCAGCACCTCCCCGAGCTGCAGCCGGTCGATGACGTGGCCGAGCCGTGCCCGCCGGGCGCCCACGAGGCCGCGCAGGTCGGCGATGAACTCGAGGAAGCCCCGCACGGTCATCTCGCCGTAGGCGGGCGCGCCCTCGGGAAGGTAACCGAGGGAGGATTTGGCCGCGAGCGCGTCCTGCTCCACGTCGTGGCCGCAGATGCTCGCCTTGCCCGAGGTCGGGACGACGAAGCCGGCGAGCATCCGCATCGTGGTCGTCTTGCCGGCGCCGTTCGGCCCGAGGAACCCGAGGACCTCCCCCGGGCGAACCTCGAAGCTCACGTCGTCCACGGCCGTGAGGGAGCCGTAGCGCTTGCACAGATGCTCGGATTTGATCATGGCGCTGGCTGCATCAGAGAACGCAGGTTGTAAAGAAGTTCCCGGCCGGGCGCGAATTCTAAGCGGTGACGGCAGCTTGCACTACCCGCCGCGCCTAGCGGGGTGCGGCCCGCCGCGCGCGGTCCTGAGCCCGCCAGGTGAGGATCACGAGGGCGCCTCCCAGCATGCCGCCGAGATGGGCGAAGTGGGCCACGTCGGACTCGCTGCCCGTCACACCGAGGGTGAGCTCGAGCAGGCCGTAGAGCGTCACGAACAGCCACGCCGGAATGGGAATCGGCAGGAACAGCAGGGCGAGCCTCTGCCTCGGGAAGTAGAACGCGAAGGCGAACAGCAGACCGAAGATGGCTCCGGAGGCGCCGATGGTCGGCTCCTCGAGGCCCGCGAGGTCGGTGGTCGCGAGCTGCGTGAGTCCCGCGGCGAGCAGGCTCGCGAAGTAAAGGAGGAGGAAGCGGCGGCCACCCCAGTACTGCTCGAGCGTGCCTCCGAACATGTAGAGCGCGAACATGTTGAAGAAGAGGTGGGCCACGCCGCCGTGGAGGAACGCGTAGGTGAGGAGCTGCCAGAGGTGAAAGTCGGGCCCGAGCGGCTCGAGCGCGAGAGCGCCCGTGAACGCATCGTGCGTGAGGTACTGCAGGAGGAACATCGCGACGTTCACGATGAGCAGGCTGCGCGTCGCGGGGGGCAGGTAGGGGAACATCGGCCGGGATCTTACCGTGGATCGCCCGGAGCGCGGGCGAGGGGCGCGTTCGTGCAATAATCGCCCGCGGACGCCGCCGCGCGGATCGCTCGGTGGCCGGGCGCGAGGCCGCGCCGGCGCGGCCCCGCGGGGACGCCACCACCGTGGGCGAGCGCCGCTGCGACGGGCGAGCTCGCATGTGAGGAGGCGAATCATGGCGAGAGC
>JASHTK010000074.1 GCA_030040575.1 Gammaproteobacteria bacterium | reverse complement strand
GCTCGCGAATCCGCGCCTCGCGCGCTGCATCACCCGGGCGGTCGGGGACCAGTGGCTGCTCGACCTCGAGCAGCTGCGCGGGCTCGAGCCGCTCGCCGAGGACCCCGACTTCCGGGCGCAGTGGCGCGACATCAAGCGCGCCAACAAGACCGCCCTCGCCTCGCTCATCCGCGAGCGTACCGGCGTCATGGTCAATCCGCAGGCGATGTTCGACGTGCAGGTGAAGCGCATCCACGAGTACAAGCGCCAGCACCTCAACATCCTGCAGGTGATCGGCCTTTACCGGCGCCTGAAGTCCGATCCGCACCTCGAGGTCGAGCCGCGCGTGTTCATCTTCGCCGGCAAGGCCGCCCCGGGCTACGAGCTCGCGAAGCTCATGATCCGCCTGATCACCGCCGTCGGGGAGACCCTCGACCGGGATCCGGCGGTGCGCGAGCGGGTGAAGGTCGTGTTCCTGCCGAACTTCAACATCACCAACTCCCAGCGCATCTACCCCGCGGCCGACCTCTCCGAGCAGATCTCCACCGCCGGCAAGGAGGCCTCGGGCACCGGCAACATGAAGTTCCAGATGAACGGCGCGCTCACGATCGGCACCCTCGATGGGGCGAACATCGAGATTCGCGAGGCGGTCGGCCCTGAGAACTTCTTCCTCTTCGGGCTCACCGCCGAGGAGGCGCAGCGGCTGCGCGCCGAGGGCTACCGGCCGAGCGACCTGTACCGCCGCGAGCCCGAGCTCGGCGAGGTGATTGATTTGATCCGCGACGGCTTCTTCTCGCGCGGCGATGTGGCGCTCTTCCGCCCGCTGGTCGATCACCTGCTCCACCACGATCCGTACCTGGTGCTCGCCGATTACGCGGCGTACGCGGAGTGCCAGCGGCGGGTCGATGCGGCCTACCGCGACACCGAGCAGTGGACGCGCATGTCGATCCTCAACACCGCCCGCTCGGGCCGGTTCTCCTCCGACCGCAGCATCCGCGAGTACTGCACGGAGATCTGGCGGATCGCCCCGGTGCCGATCGATATGACGCTGCACGAGCGGGCGCGCAGCGAGCTCATGCAATAGCGCGCGCGGCGCTCACTCGAGAATCACGAGCAGATCCTTCGCATCGACCTGGGCGCCCGCCTGGGTGAGCACCGCGGCGACCCGCCCGTCGATCTCGGCGCGCACGCTCGCCCGCATCTTCATCGCCTCGAGCGTGAGGAGCGCCTCCCCGCGCGTCACCTTCCTGCCGGCCGAGGTGATCACCTCCGCGACCGTGCCCGGCATCGGCGCGCCCACGTGATGGGGATCCGCGGGATCGGCCTTCTGCCGCGGGGGCCGCTTCGGCACCCGGCTGCGGTCGTCGACCCGGACCGAGCGCGGCTGGCCGTTCAACTCGAAGAACACGGTCCGCGTGCCGTCCTCGTGCGGCTCGCTCTGCGCGACGTAGCGCACGATGAGGGTCTTGCCGCGCTCGAGGTCGATGCTGATCTCCTGCTCGGGCTCCATGCCGTAGAAGAACACCGAGCTCGGCAGGATCGCGACGTCACCGAAGCGTCGGCGCTCATCCGCATACTCCGTGAAGACCTTCGGATACATGAGGTAGGAGGCGAGCTGCCGATCGCTCACCGCGTGGCCGACGCGCCGGCTCGCCTCGGCGCGCACGGCCTGCAGATCGGCCGGCGGCAGCTCAAGTCCAGGCCGCTCGGTCCGCGGCGCGCGCCCCTCGAGCACCTTGCGCTGCAGCGCCTGCGGGAAGCCGCCGGAGGGCTGGCCGAGATCGCCGCGGAAGAACTGCACCACCGACTCCGGAAAGGCGATCTTGATCTCCGGATCGAGCACCGCGGCGGGCGTGAGCCCATTGGTGACCATGAGGAGCGCCATGTCGCCGACCACCTTGGAGGTCGGCGTCACCTTGATGATGTCGCCGAAGAGCTCGTTGACCTCGGCATACGCCCGCGCCACCTCGGGCCAGTGCGCATCGTCGATCCCGAGCGAGCGCGCCTGCTCGCGCAGGTTCGTGTACTGCCCGCCGGGCATGCCGTGGACGTACACCTCGGAGGTGCCGGCGCGGTTGTCGCTCTCGAACGGGCTATAGTGCCTGCGCACCTGCTCCCAGTAGTGCGACACGGTGCGCAGGGCCCGCGGATCGAGCCCCGGATCGCGCGCGCCGTGGCGCAGCGCCCAGGCGATCGAGCCTAAATTCGGCTGCGAGGTGAGCCCGCTCATCGAGTCCATCGCCCCGTCCACCGCGTCGGCGCCCGCCGCGATCGCCGCGAACACGCTCGCCGCGGCGATGCCGCTCGTGTCGTGCGTGTGGAAGTGCAGCGGCAGGCCGGTCTCGGCCTTCAGCGCCTTCACCAGATCGTAGGCGGCCCGCGGCTGGCAGAGCCCGGCCATGTCCTTGATGCCGAGGATGTGAGTCCCTGCGGAGGCGAGCTCGTGCGCGAGCCGCAGGTAGTAATCGAGCGTGTACTTGCGCTCGGCCGGATCGCTCAAGTTCCCGGAGTAGCAGATCGCCGCCTCGCAGAGCGCGCCGCTCTCGCGCACGGCATCGATGGCGACGCGCATGTTCTCCACCCAGTTGAGCGAGTCGAACACGCGGAACAGGTCGATGCCGGCCCGCGCCGCCTGCTGCACGAAGTAGCGCACCACGTTGTCCGGATAGTTGGCGTAGCCGACGGCGTTCGCCGAGCGCAGCAGCATCTGCAGCAGCAGGTTCGGCATGGCCTCGCGCAGCCGCTCGAGCCGCTCCCACGGGTCCTCCTTCAGGTATCGCATGGCGACGTCGAACGTCGCCCCGCCCCAGCACTCGACCGAGAACAGCTGCGGCAGCAGCGCCGCGTAGGCGGGCGCGATGGCGGTCATGTCGATCGTGCGCACGCGCGTCGCGAGGAGCGACTGGTGCGCGTCGCGCATCGTCGTGTCGGTCACCAGCACGCGCGTCTCGCCCTTGATCCATTGCGCGAAGCCTTTGGGTCCGCGTTCCGTCAGGATCTGCTTGGTGCCGGCGGCGGGCGGCGCGGAAAAACGCGGCGCATCGGGGTCGCGCGAGGTGGCGGCCGGCCGCGCCCGGCCGCGCGTCTCGGGATGGCCGTTGACCGTGACGTCGGCGATCCAGGTCAACAGCTTGGTCGCGCGGTCGCGCCGCCGCGCATAGGCGAACAGCTCCGGCGTCTCGTCGATGAACCGGGTCGTGTAGGCGCTGGACAGGAATTTCGGATGCGCGAGCACGGTCTGGAGGAAGACGAGATTGTTGGCAACGCCGCGGATGCGATACTCCTTGAGCGCCCG
>JASHTK010000073.1 GCA_030040575.1 Gammaproteobacteria bacterium | reverse complement strand
GCCGCCCCGCGGATGTAGGCCTCGAGCTCCGCGTCGGTCTTCAGCTCCGCGCCGGGCCGCAGCTCCCGGCCGACGAACCTCGCCTGCGGCAGCGTCGAGTAGATCTTGCGCGCCGCGCGGATGCCGCGAATGGCGGTCTCGAAGTCGGACCGGTCGGCAAAGACGTTGAGCTGCACCCGGGGAGGATCCTGCGGATTCGCCGAGCGCAGCGCGAGCGACCCGCGGCTCCTCTGGTGCAGCACGACGACATCGGCGGTCATGCGATGCTCCTGCACGGGCGCGACGACGGGGAACCACATCTTCGCGTCCATGCGGATGGGATTGCACATGAGCTGCACGTCGGGCTGCGGGAGGTCGGGACGGGTGCGGATGATCACGTTGCAGCTGTTGATCTGGGTCGCGAACGCTCCCGTGCCGAAGAGCTTCCAGCGGATGACCGAGAGCGCGACGCGATCGACGCGCAGCTCGTTGAGAAAGGTGACCGCCGAGGTGGCCGCGAACTCGACCGGAATGTGCGGGTGCTCGGAGAGGTTGCGGCCGACGCCCGGCAAATCGAGCGCCGGCTCGATGCCCACCTTGCGCAGGTCGTCCGCGGGGCCAATGCCCGAGAGCAGGAGAAGCTGCGGCGAGTTGTAGGTGCCTCCCGCAAGGACCACCTCGCGGTGGGCGCGGACCCGATGCAGCTGGCCTCCACGGCTGTACTCGACGCCGACCGCGCGGCCCTTCTCGATGAGAACGCGCGTGACGAGCGCCTCGAGCGTCACGGTCAGATTCTTGCGGTGTCGGACCGGATGCAGATACGCCCGCGCGGTGCTCGCGCGGCGTCCCCGGCGGTCGATCGTCACCTCGCCGCGCGCGAAGCCCTCCTCCACCTCGCCGTGGATATCCTCGCTCGTGTTGAAGCCCGCGGGCACGGCCGTGCGAAAGAGCGGCTCGTGCAGCAGCCGGCTCGTGTCGATGGCCGCCACGTGGAGCGGTCCCCGGTCTCCGTGGTACGGGCCGGGGCCGCGCCAGCTCGTCTCCATGCGCTTGAAGTACGGCAGCACATCGGCGTAGCCCCATCCCGCGCAGCCGAGCTGCCGCCACGTCTCGAAGTCGAGCGAGTGGCCGCGCATGTAGAACATCCCGTTGATGGATCCCGAGCCCCCGAGCACCTTGCCCCGCGGCAGCGGCACCTTGCGGCCGTTGAGCTGCGGCTCGGGCTCGCTCAGGTAACCCCAGGAGAAGCTCGGATTCATCATGGCGCGGAGGAACGCGAGCGGCATCCTGAGCGCGTAGTGATCGTCGTGCCCGCCGGCCTCGAGCAGCAGCACGCTGCGGTCGCGCTCCTCGCTCAGCCGGCTCGCGAGCACGCAGCCGGCGGACCCGGCGCCGACGACGATGTAATCGAAAGCCTGCGACTGCTCGGTCATGAAAGGATCCCCCCGAGAGGGCCTCAGCCCGCGCCGCGGAGCCGGGGCATCCGCGCGGCGACCGGTGCCCTCTCGCGGCTCTTGCTGCTCTGATTGCCCGCGGCGAGAGCGGGGAGGAGGCTTGCCGCCGCTCCCCGGGCGCCGCGCCGTATCGTCGCATTGCCGCCGCCGCGGGCGCAACCCCGGCGCCGCGGTCACCGCGGTCCTTCAACGAGTGCGAGATGCCGACCGGGCGGATGCCGAGCGGGCGGATCCCGAGCGGGCGGGAGCTCTGCCTGCCGGGCGAGCGGAGCGGCTCACGCAGATCCCGCTCCCCACATCGAGCGTCACCGACTCCATTCCGGGCTCGCGGCGCACGCGGTCCCGATAGGCGTCTGCGTCGGCGCGGGAAAACTCCGGACGCAGCATGTTGTCCGCGACGAGGACCGCGCCGGAGGCGAGCTTCGGAGCGAGGAGCTCGAAGCAGGGGATGTAGAGCTCCTTCCACAGGTCGATCAGCACGAAGTCGAGCGGCCCCGCGAGCTCTTTGAGAATCTCGAGCGCATCGCCCGTCCGCCAGTCGACGTGCTCGGCGAGCCCCGCGCGCTCGAGCATGCTGCGCGCGTAATCCTGCTTGCGGCGGGCGAGATCGATGGAGATGACGCGCCCGCCGGTCTCGCGCGCGGCCGCGGCGAGCCAGACCGTCGAGTACCCGTACGAGGTGCCGAGCTCGACGATGCGGCGCGCGCCGGCGCCGCGCACGAGGATGTTCACGAGCCGCCCCGTCTCGGGGCCGATCCTCAAGAGCAGCTGATCGCGCCGGTCGTCCGCGCTCCAGCCCGCCGCATGCAGGGGTTGCTCGGCCGCGGCGCGGGCGTCGTACTCGGCGAGCACCTGCTCGATCCTGGCGTCAGCGGCCACGGCGCCTCTCCGGCCCACGGTGCCTCGCACCGTTCCACGGGACTCGATCATTTTGCGCGGCGGCCGACGAGCGAGCAACCGCGCATGAGCGCGCCGAGCTACACGACGCCGCATGCACCGTCACCGCGAGCGGGCCACATCGGGGCCGCAATGCCTCACTGGGCCTGCAGCTCGATGAGCCACGCGCGCATGAACGGATCCTCGAGGCGCCAAGTCGCCCCCGTTCGTGAGAAATCCCGGCGTAGGAAGTGCAGAGTCTCGAGGACCTGCAGCGCACGCTGCATGGTCGTGCGGGGCATATCATGACGACGGGCAACCTCGGCAAGCTTTGCATGACCGGGCTCTGCGATGACGATCTTGAGCGTGCGCTTCTGCGCGAGCGAGAGGGACAGCCAGCGCGCAAGGTAAGCGACATGCTGCATGGAGACGACGCCCGCCAGAGCTTCCTCGACCGCTCGGACGGTGAGATGCCGCCGCGCACTCTCGTGTAGGCGCGTCCAGCACTGGCTCGCGAGCTGCTGCACGTTGTAGGGAACGTCCTCGCTGAGCTCGAGGATCCGCGAGAGTGCCAGGTCGTCGACGCTTGCACCCGTCGATTCGAGGCCGTTCCGCAGGAAGGGAACGAATGCTTCGCGGGGGATGGGGCCGAGGTACAACGGATCTCCCAAATGCCAGAAGGCGCGCGCCGAGCTCGCGATCATCTCCGTCATCATGCGCGTGCCGGAGCCCGCGAAGACGTAGCCGACGTTGCTGTGTTGTTGAACGGCGGCCCGAATCTGCCGCTCCGCTCTCTCGCCGGCTTGCGCCACGACCTGCTGGAACTCATCGAGCACGACAAATGCCTTGCGGCCGTCGTCCGCGGCAAGCCGCTCGATGCCGTTCAGGACATCGGTCAGCAGTGGGACTTCGGCGCGCCGCGCCCCCGGCTCAACACCCATGCTCACCGTGATCTTGCCGTCCGCCGGGTCGAGGGACAGAGAAGGTCTCAAAGCGGAGAAGAATCTGCGCGCGACAGCGTGAGCGCGATCAAACGCCGAGGAATACTTGCGTACCGCCCCGGCAAGGAGCGCGCCGGCGAGAAGACCGACGCTCTCGTAGGCTTCCGCGTCGTACCGCAGTACGACGATGCCGCGCCCAGTGAGCTCGGTCTCCGCGGCTTTCAGGATCGACGTCTTGCCGAAGCGCCGCGGCCCGATGAGAAAAAGCGTGCCGCAATCTTCCCCAGCACGGATGACCTGTCGCAGCTCCTCTGTGCGGTCGACGAGAACGTCCGCTTCTCTGCCGTAGCGAAACGGGTTGATATCGCGAGCCATTTGCCAGCCGTCTCAAGCTGCCGCAAAATGCGGCACGCTGCTTGCGGCAGACTGTATACCGCAATTTCACATTCTAGACAATGAGTTAGGTGCCTTCAGATCTCGACATCAGGACCTGCCGCTTTTTGCGGCGCTTCCTAATGCGCAGGCGGCGGGGCTTGCGGCGCGCCCGGGGAGGCGATGCGATCCATGAACTCGAGCCAGAAGCCCTGCGGGTCCGGCACGAAGAAGGAGCGCACCGTCGAGCTCAGGAATACCGGCGCGTTCGATCGGCTGAGGGTGTGCAGGTGCGCGGCCCGCACCCGCCCGGCGATCACGTCATCGTCCTTCGTCATGAACAGGAAGTGAGCGGTGCCGGGATCCTGGATGAAGGCGTGCTTGAAACGTCGGTTGTGATGCGCGTACTCGAGGAGCTCGAGGGCGACCGGGGAGCCGGGCACCATCGCCACGGCCAGGCGAAAGCGGCCCGCATGGTTCGTGAGCTTCGCGTCGGACTCGTCGCCGAGCAGCGTCGGGCTCACCCAGAACTGCAATCCGGGGCCGACGAGGCGGCGATACATGCGGCAGGTCGCCTCGAGATGATCCACCACCACGGCGACGCGCGCGCCGAGGACCTTCGAGTCCGGCGGGGCCGTAGAGGGCGGCGCGGGCGTCACCTGCATCAGCTCGACCGGGTATCCGTCGGGATCGCGCACGAAGACCGCACGAATCTGCCCGGCCATGCCCGGCCACCCGGAGAGCGCGACGGGATCCCCACCGACGGTGATGACCGGGACGCGCTCGGATCTGAGCACGGCGAGCGTCGAGTCGAGGTCGCGCACGATGAGCTTCAGGTAGCTCGCCCCCGGGTCGCTGAGCGCCGGGCGATAGGGGCGGGACCGGATCCCCTTGATCTCGATCGCCTCGATGGTCATCTGCGGGCCGCCCGCCGTGGCGGCCGTGCCCGGGATGGGCAGGAGCGACACCCGGCTCACCGAATCGTACGCGTTCGCATCCTCGCCGAGCTCGGCGAACTCCGCGAGCGGGTGGCTCACCATGAATCGCAGCGGTGCCGTGCGGGGGCCCACGAGGCCGAGCCCGATGAGATCGCTGTAGAAGTGGACGATGTCCGGGAGATCACCGACCTCGCGGCCGAGGTGGCCGGCGCGCAGCGTGTCGCCGGGCGGCACGATCGCCGCAGGCGGGGCCGCGAGCGTCGCGCACGAGCTCTGCGCGAAGGCGGGCGCGAGGAGCGGCGCGAGGCCGGTGAGAGCGAGACCCCATGCGGCAATTCTGCACGAGCGTGTCATGCGCATCCGCCCCGATGAACCGGCTCGAACGGCTCGAGCTTCCCGGGCGCCGTATCATATCGGTGCGGCGCCTCCACCTCAAACGAGCGCGCCGGCGCGAGCGGCGCGGCCGGCACTCCTCGCTGCCCCGCGAGCTCGGTGGCGGCCGCGGCCGCCACCGCCCCGCGTCAGTCGCTCTTGCCCCTCGAGGTGATCGCCTGGCGATCCTTGATCCAGTTCTGCAGCGCCTCGGTGCGCTGCCGCGCGCCCTCCGGGTCCGCCTCCAGCGGCAGCACGGAGTCCACGATCTGCTTGAAATGCTCGACGAGCGGCTCCTTCTGCTCCGGGTAGGGAATGATGTACAGCTGGCGGGCCTCCATCGCCTCCTTCGTGCGGCGCGCGAGCACCACCGGATCGAGACCGTGGGAGTGGATGCGGCGCAGCGACTCGATCACCTCCTCGTTGACGACGTACCCGGTATGGCTCAAGTGCGCCGGACGCACCCGGGTCGCCTCCGCGATGTTGCTGCGGATGTTCGCGGGGCACAGCACCGACACGCCGATCCCGTACTTCTCGAGGGCGAGGCGGTAGCTCTCCATGAGATTGATCACCGCGGCTTTCGCGGCCGAGTAGATCGCCGCCGCGGCGCTGCCCATGAAGCCGCCCATCGAGGAGGTGGTGACGATGTATCCGCCGCGACCCGCGGCGATCATGCGCGGCACGAAGGTCATCATGCCGTTCACGACGCCCCAGAAGTTGACGCCGACGAGCCAGTCGAAGTCCTCGTAGGTCGATTTCTCGACCGGGCCGAACGTGTTGACGCCGGCCGTGTTGAAGAGCAGCTCCGGGGGCTTGCCGAACACCCTCTCGACCTCGTCCGCGGCGCGGGCATAGGCGGCGCGGTCGGTCACGTCGAGGTGGATGCCGTGAGCCGTGACGCCCTGGGCACGGAGCCTGACGGTGGCCTCATCGACCGCGGCGCGGCGGATATCGGCGATGACGATCTTGCAGCCGGCCTCGGCGAAGACCGTCGCCTGGCCGAAGCCCGCACCCGATGCGCCGCCGGTGATGAACGCGACCTGGCCGGTGTAGTCGGTCATGGCCCGTGGCCTCCGATGAGTAGTCTCGAGCGAACGGCCGCGAGCATACCCTTTCCGCCGCGCGCGCCGCGAGTCCCGAGCCGGCCCAAACCGACTGCACGGAATTGGAGTCTAAGCTAGGATGCCACCGCCCTGAGCTCCATGGCCGGCCGCCGCTCTCATGAAGTACTTGCCGCTCGTATGGGCCGCCCTGCTCCGCAGCCGGCTGCGGACGCTGCTCACGTTCCTCTCGATCGTGGTCGCCTTCCTTCTCTTCGGCATGCTGCACGGCGTGACCGGCGCCCTCGATGCGGTCGTCAATTCGATGAGCGACACGCGCCTGAGGATCGTGAACCGCATGGGCTTCACCCGCTGGATGCCGATTGCCGTGAGGGACAAGGTCGAGCAGATCCCCGGTGTCACGGCCGTGGCCGCCTACGGGTATTTCGGCGGCTATTATCAAGATCCGAGGAACGGGGTGGACGGGGGTGCCCTCGACATCGGCCCGCTGTTCAAGATCTCCCCGGAGCTCGTGCTTCCGGCCGATGAGCTCGCCGCGATGCTGCGCACGCGCACCGGGGCGCTGGTCGGCGCGGACCTCGCGAAGCGTTACGGCTGGAAGGTCGGCGACCGCATCACGGTCGGCACGCCCATCTGGCAGCATCCGGACGGCAGCCGCAACTGGGCATTCACGATCGCCGGCATCTACCGCTACCGGGACAGCGCCCTGCCGGCGGATGAGCTGTGGATGAACTACGACTACTTCTCCAACGCCGGAGGCGAGAAGGACCAGGCCTCCGCGTTCATCGTCGGCGTCGCGGACCCGGCGAGCGCGGACCGCATCAGCCAAGAGATCGATGCTCTCTACCGCAACTCGGCGACGCCGACGCTGACCCAGACCGAGAAGGCGTGGATGCAGTCGCAGATCCGCCGGACAGGCAATATCCGCTTCCTGGTGAACGCGATCATCGGAGCCGTGCTGTTCACCCTGCTCGCGCTCACCGCGAACACGATGATGCAGTCCGTGCGCGGCCGCATCGCGGAGTTCGCCGTGCTCAAGACCTTCGGGTATTCGAACGGCATCATCTCGCTGCTGGTCGTGCTCGAGGCGCTGCTGCTGTGCCTCGCTGCCGCGGTGTGCGGACTCGCGCTCGCGGCGCTCGCCTTCCCTCCGGTCATCGAGCGCCTTGGCATCGCAGCCATCCCGATTCCCCCGTCGGTGATCGGGGCCGGGTTCGTGATCGCCGTGTCCCTCGCGCTCGTGAGCGCCGTGCCGCCGGTGTGGCGCGCACTGCGGCTCGACGTGGCGGCCGCGCTCGCGGCGCGGTGACGGGCCGGGTGCCGCTCTCATGTGGAAGCAGATCGCCGCCGTCACGGCCATGAGCCTGCGGAGCCTCCCGCAGCGCCTCGCCGCCTCGCTCGTCGTGGTGATCGGAGTCGCGGGAGTCGTCGGTGTCCTCGTCGCGGTCCTCGGCATGGCGACGGGCTTGAGCCGCACGTTCGCGGACACGGGAGACCCCTCGCGCGCGATCGTGCTTCACAAGGCGGCGAACAGCGAAGGCCTGAGCAACGTCGAGTTCGGCTGGCTCGGGCCGATCGAGGACGCCCCGGGAGTGCTCCGCGGCCCGCACGGCGAGCTCGCCGCGAGCCCCGAGTACATCGTCGGGTTGAACCTTCCCAAGCGCTCGGGCGGCGAGGCGAGCGTCACGGTGCGGGGCACCAGCGCCGCCGCGTTCCTGGTGCATCCTGAATGGCGGATCGTGGCGGGGCGCATGTTCCGGCCCGGCCTGCGCGAGATCGTCGTCGGCGCGGCGGCCGCGGGCGAGTTCTCGGGCCTCGACCTCGGCCGTCACGTCGATCTCGGAGGCAACGACTGGACCGTGGTCGGCCGGTTCACGAGCGGTGGCGACTCGCATGACTCCGAGATCCTCGCGGACGTGCGCACGCTCATCTCCGCCTTCAACTGGGGCGCCTACAGCTCCGTCACGGTCCGGCTCGATTCGCCGGCCTCCTTCGAGGGGTTTCGCCGCGCGCTCAATGCGAACTCGTCGCTCGAGATCGATGTGACGCGTGAGCAGGACTACTACCAGAGCGAGGCGCGGCAGATCTCGAGCGTGCTGTACCTCGTGAGCACCGTCGTCGCCGCGATCATGGCGATCGGGGCGGTCTTCACCGCCCTCAACACGCTCTACTCCGCGGTCGCCGCGCGCACCGGCGAGATCGCGACGCTCCGCGCAATCGGCTTCGGCCCCGTGGGCGTCGTCGTCTCGGTGCTGGCCGAAGCGCTGTTGCTGTCGGTCCTCGGGGCGCTGCTCGGCGCAGCCGTGGCGTGGCTGCTGTTCAACGGTGACGCGCTCAGCACGGGCGGCGGGGAGTTCGACAGCCAGGTGATGTTCAAGCTGCTCGTGGGGCCGGGCCTCGTCGCAGTGGGCATCGCATGGGCATGCGCCATCGGGCTCCTCGGCGGCCTGCTCCCCGCGATTCGCGCGGCGCGGCAGCCGGTCGCCGTCGCGCTGCGCCCGACGTAGCCCGCGCG
>JASHTK010000072.1 GCA_030040575.1 Gammaproteobacteria bacterium | reverse complement strand
TCGGCGTAGCGCAGAGGAGCTGCGACCGCGGCCAGTAGTCGACCGTGTCGAGAGTCACATCGAGGATCGCGTCGCGGGCCGCCGCCGAGCCGGGTGTCCGACGCACGTGATCGACCGCGGCCCGCAGCGTCTCGATGGAGGACTCCGGCACCGAGCCGAGGAACGCGAGCGTGAGGTGCAGGCTCTCCCTCGGAGTCGCGCGCCCGACCCGCATCGCCTGCATCGTAGGCCTCACCGCGGCCGCGAGCTCGCTCTGCATGGCGGCGGTCGGCCACAGCGCGAAGAACAACCGCCGCGCCATCATGGAGCGCTCGACGGGCTCATGACGCTCCGGCCGTCGCGCCGCGCATCACCGGTCGAGGCCACGGAGAATGAGCCGCAGCGCGCGCTCCACGGACTTGCGCCGGACGACGTCTCGTCCACCGCTGAACCGCTCGAGGACGGTCGAGACGGCGATCGAGCGCCCCCGCCGGCTCGCGAGGCAGAACCAGACCGTGCCCACCGGCTTCCCCGGTGTCGCCCCGTCGGGTCCGGCGATCCCCGTCACGGCGATGGCCACCTCCGCGCCGGAAGCCCCGAGAGCCCCGCGAGCCATCTGCCGGACCGTCTGCTCGCTCACGGCTCCGAAGCGCTCGAGTGTGCGCGCGCTCACTCCGAGCGCGCGTCGCTTCGCCTCGTTCGAGTACGTGACGTACCCGCTGTCGAGCCAGCGGGAACTGCCCGCCGCGTCGGTGAGGGCCTTCGCGATCCAGCCCGCGGTGCACGATTCCGCCGTCACCACGCGCAGCCTCGCACGGAGCAGCCTCCGGCCCACTCTTGCCGCGAGTCGAGCGAGTGCCGCATCGTTCATGGAGCGAGTCTACCGCGCGCGCGGTCGCCGTGGCCGCGCTCATCCGTGCACGGCAGCGCGCGGCGGCCGGAGCCGCCAGCCGGCCGCTCACCACAGGGACGCACATTGGCCATGCCAGCCGCCGATCGGGGCCCGGATCGGGCATCCAAGCGAACATTGCAGTCGGGGGCGTCGCTCGCTATCTGGACAGCCAAGCCGCGAAGAACGGGTCCTCGAATCTCCAGCGGACGGTCTTGTCCTGCTCTTCGCGGCGCAGGATCTGCCGCTCCTCAAGAAGCCGCAATGTCTTGCTCACCGTGCTTGATGCGAGACCATGGCTCTTCCCTGCCGCGGTCGAGGCGAGCTCCACGCCCCGCTCCTGGATCACCGCGCGCAACAGGCGTTTCTGCACATCCGTGAGTCCGTTCCAGAGCGTCACGTAAAAGGGACTGTCCCGGGAGATGAGAAGCTGAAGGGCCTGACGCACGCTGGTCGAGGTGAGCATCGAGGGGCGCCTATCACGCAGCAAGTCCCATGCGACGCTCGAAAGCGCCTGTACGTTGTAGGGAACATCCTCCGCCACGTCCAAAATGTCCTCCACGGCCTTCGGATCGACCCGGTGCCCGGCGTTCTCGAAACCCCGCGTGATGAAGGAGCGAAACTCATCGCGTGCCAGGGGTCCCAAGAAATGCCGCATACCCATGCGATAGAAAGGCCGCGCGGGATTTAAGGTCATGTCATTGAGCATCGAGGTCTTCGAGCCCGCGAAGACAAAGCCGACGTCGCTGTGGCGCTGCAGGGCGGCGCGAATCTGACCCTCGGCGCTTTCTCCACCCCATTCGATGACCTTCTGAAACTCATCGATAACGAGTGCGACGGGACTGCCGACCTCGCAAGCCATGCGCGCGACCCCATCCAGCGCCTCGATAAAGAGAGGCATCGACTGGCGCCCCGCGTCCACGCTGATCGTGGCGCTCCACTCCCCAGTTGCCGGGTTGAATTGGATGACCGGCCGCAACTTCGAAAACAAGGCGAGAATTCTCTCCCCGGTTCGTCGCGCATCGCTCTTGAGGACTCGGGCGGCCTCAGCAATGACGGCGCGCACGAGCTCATCGAGGCCCGCATAGCTTTCCGCATCGAACTCGAGCACGATCGCATCCTCACGGCGCGCGGCCGCACAGGCCGCATGCAGCACGGCCGTTTTGCCATGGCGGCGGGGCCCGATCAGGAATAGTCGACCGTGCTCGAGGAGTGCCCGGGTGACGTCCCTGATCTCCAGTTTGCGGTTGACGAGCTGGCTCGGCTTGAGCTCTGCCCCGTACTGGAAGGGATTGGCGACCACGGCTTGAACCTCCGTGGCCATCATATCACTTTTAGTGCGTCATTTTTAGTGTGACACTTTTAGTGCGACACTATCGAGACGCCGGTACGCCCGGGCCACGCCTTCCACCCGGCGTCATCGCCCGCGCGTGCTTGCCGCTTTTGCCACGCTCGGCGGGAGCTTGTCGCCCGCGTGCGGCCGTCCTCATTCCACCGCGCCGGCCCGCTTCGGGTAATCTCGCCGGCTCCGGCCTCCGGACGCATGACCCGGGCGCCGAAGATGAGGGATCGAGCGAGTACCCTGGGTCTAAATAGCGGTTTCTAAATGGAAAATATTCGTTTCATGCCGGAATCGACCCCGCCCGCGAATCACACTCCGGTCATGCAGCAGTACCTGCGCGTCAAGGCGCAATATCCCGACACCCTGCTCTTCTATCGCATGGGCGATTTTTACGAGCTGTTCTACGACGATGCGCGCCGCGCGGCGGCGCTGCTCGATATCGCGCTCACCACCCGCGGACAGTCGGCCGGGCAGCCGATCCCGATGGCGGGCGTGCCCTTCCACAGCGTCGAGAGCTACCTCGCCCGGCTCCTGCGCAAGGGCGAATGCGTCGCGATCTGCGAGCAACTCGGTGATCCCGCGAAATCAAAGGGACCCGTCGAGCGCCAGGTGGTTCGCGTCGTGACGCCGGGCACCGTCACGGACGATGCGCTGCTCGATGAGCGGCGGGAGACGCTGCTCGCGGCGCTCGCCTGCGACGCCGAGCACTTCGGCCTCGCCTGGCTCGACCTCGCGGCGGGCCGCTTCACTCTGCTGCAATCGAGCGGCGATCACGCCCTCGCGGCCGAGCTCGAGCGGCTGCAACCTGCGGAGCTGCTCGTCGCGGAGGACGCCCGCCCAACGCCGTCCCGCGGCGGCACCGCGGTGCGCCCGCGGCCGCCCTGGCACTTCGACCTCGCGAGCGCCTCGCGACTGCTCACCGATCAACTGGGGACACTCGGCCTCGAGGGTTTCGGCGTGGACGAACTGCCGCTCGCCATCCGTGCCGCCGGCGCGCTGCTGCAGTACGTGCGCGATACGCAGAAGGCGGCGGTCCCGCACATCCGCAGCCTCACCGTGGAGGAGCGCTCGGACGCCTTGATCCTCGATGCGGCGAGCCGCCGCAACCTCGAGCTCGACTCGAGCCTCGCCGGCAAGCAGGATGCGACGCTCTTTGCGCTCATCGACCGGTGCGCAACGCCGATGGGCTCGCGCGAGCTGCGCCGCTCGCTCAATCGGCCGCTGCGCGACCCGCTCGTCCTGCGCATGCGCTACCAGGCACTCGCCGCGCTCATCGACCGGCGGCGCTTCGAGACGCTGCTCGAGCGGCTGCGCGGCGTCGGGGACATCGAGCGCATCCTCTCGCGAGTCGCGCTGCGGTCGGCGCGGCCCCGGGACCTTGCGCAGCTGCGCCACGCGCTCGCGGCGCTGCCGGCGCTGCGCGAGGCGCTCTCGGCGCTCGATTCCCCGCTGCTGCAGTCGATCCACGGCCGCCTCGGCGAGCACGGTGATGTCCTGGTGTTGCTGCGGCGAGGCCTCGCGGCCGAGCCGCCCGCGTTCCTGCGCGACGGCGATGCGATCGCGCCCGGTTACGATGCGGAGCTCGACGAGCTGCGGCTCATCGCCACGGACACGAGCGAGTTCCTGCTCGCCCTCGAGCGGCGCGAGCAGGAGCGCTCCGGCATCGCG
>JASHTK010000011.1 GCA_030040575.1 Gammaproteobacteria bacterium | reverse complement strand
CGCCCGGCTTACGAGTCGAGAAAAGCCGAATCGTTGTCGATCCAGGTGGCAGAGTGCCGCCGCCGATGAGCTCAAGTTCGGCTGCCTCCCTGCCTTGATTTGGGGCCCGCACCCAGCACGATCGCTCGTGAGGGGCCTCGATATTTGAGGAGCTTGATTCAATGACGAAAATCTATGTCGGAAACCTCCCCTTCTCGACCGACGAGAACGAGATCCGCACCCTGTTCTCCCAGCACGGCACCGTCGAGTCCGTCAACGTGATCACCGATCGGGACACCGGGCGCCCGCGGGGCTTTGCGTTCGTCGAGATGCCGCGCGCGGACGCCTCCCGGGCGATCCAGAACCTCAACGGCAAGGAGCTCGGCGGCCGTCCGCTGCGCGTGAACGAGGCGCAGGAGCGCAGCGGCGGACCCCGCGGCGGCGGCCCGAAGCGCTGGTAAGCGTCCCGCGTATCCCTTCCCGCGGCTGCGCGGTCGCTCCGCGCGGCCGCGGCTTCGCGCGGAGGCCGCAGCCGCCCTCCGCGTCGGGTCAGTGACCCGCGATCGCGTAGCGCACGGAGACCTGCAGCGCGCTCTCGGTCGCAAACGGCGTCGTCGCGGCGAGCAGGATCGTCCGATTCGACTCCGCGCTCCTCACGCGCACCCCCTCGAGCGCGAAGCGCCAGTGCTCGTCGAGCTCGTACAGGCAGGCGAGCGTCACCGCATGCCCGTTCTGCATCCCGAAGTCGCTCGGCGGGTAGGGCCCCACCTCGAACGCGTCGTAGCGCGCGCTCAAGGTCACGTGCCGGCCGAGGCGCTTCGCGAGCAGGAGGTAGCGCGCCCTGAAGTCCCACTCGAGGTCGCCGACGCCCGGCGGCGCGAAGGAGGTCTGCCCTTCGAGCCACTGCGAGAGCACGGACCAGCCGCCCGCGAATTCCACGCGCGCACCGGCGCTGTTGAATCGAGTCGCCCACGCGCCCTCGCCGACCGCCGTGTCGTACGCGGCCGGATTCGCATGATTGTCGTAGTGCAGCGCGCGCACGAAGACCCGGTCGAGATACTGTGCCTGAGCGCCGAAATACGCGCCGACGCGCCCGTCGTACTGGTGGAACTCGTTGAGCCCCTCGCCGGGCAGCGGTCCGAGCTCGCCCACCTGCCCGAAGAGCACGGTCTGCCGATCGTCGATCGCAAAGCCGTGGCTCGCGAGCTCGGCGCCCGCCGTCTCGTTCCACCCGAAGGCGGACCCGACGACGCCGAGGTCGAAACTGTGCCCGAGCTGCGTCCCGAGCCAGTCGATCTCGCTCTCGATCCCGATCGTGCGCAGCTCCTCGCCGATCCAGCTGTCGATCGCGGAGTAGGAGAGCGTGTAGGGCGACTCCCAGCCGGCGGCGCGATTCTCGAGCGAGATCGGCGCGTAGAACGCGCCCGCGCGGACGCGAGCGCGCAAGCCCGCGCGCGGATACGGCCGCAGCTCGAGAAAGGCCTCGGTGGGTCCGATCGGCGTCTTGTCGTGACCTCCCCACGAGGAGGCATCGAGATGCAGCGCCACGATGTCGCCGATCGGCTGGGTGAGAGCAAAGCGCAGCTGCCCGAGCTGCAGGCCGGATTGCGACTGTCCGTAGCGCAGCGCGCCGAGCCCGTCGTCGAGGAATGACTGCTCGGCGTCGGAGGCGACGAGCCGGGTGTCGAGCGCGACCGTCCAGTCGGTCGCGTGGACCGAGCCTGCGCCGAGGAGCGCGAGTGCGGCGAGCGCGATGCCGAGGGCTGCCCTGGATGACATGCGCGCCTTCAGTACTGGTCCCAGGACGGCAGCCGCTCATCGAGCGGCGCGGGCCGCAGCCCCCCATCGAGGCGGATGCGCACCGCGGCCGAGGAGTCGCGCACCGCCACCTCGCGGGACGGCGCGCCGCCGCCGCCGAAGCGCGGATGCCAGACCTCGATGCGGTACCGGCCGGGAGGCACCGCGCCTGCCGACCAGTTCCCTGCGGCATCCGTGCGGCCGTAGAAGGCGGCGTCGGTCACGACGATGTAGGCGAGCATGAAATCGTGAATGTTGCAGCCGAGCGTGACGAGCCCCACCCGGTCGAAGTGCTCGGGCGGATAGGGCTTGCCCCGGTACAGGGGCAGCTCGAATCGATGGGCCGGGGAGAACGAGTAGACCTCGTGCCGGACCGTGTCCGAGTTCGGAAACGACACGGTGGAGCCGACCGGAATGACGAGCAGGTCCGGGGTGAACGCCTGATCCACCTGGTCCATGACGGCGCGCACGGGAGCGCTCGCCTTCGCCGCGCCGTCAAGGGAGTGCACGGTGATCACCGCGCCGGCGAGCGGCGTGCCGCTCTCCTGCAGCACGGTGACCGAGAGGGAGCCCGCTTGAGCGGCGGCCCAGAGCAACCCTGACGCAGCCGCGCCGAGCAGGAGCCGGGCGAGGTCTCGCGCGCGGACGCCACGCCGGGCGCTCGGCCGGCCGGTCGCCGGCGCGAAGGCTCCTGCTGCGACCCCCCGGCGCTCGCGTGCGCGGGATCTCACTCTGACACCTCGAACCTCGCCGCGGGCGGTCCCCGGCGCCTACCATCGGGCGTCGATTTGACCAGATCACATGGGCAGCTTTCGCAACCGACTTCTCGCACTCATCATCGGTCTCGTCGTTCTCACGCAAACTGTGACCTTGATCGCAGTGCTCGCCCGGACGGCGGGCGACGTGAAGGCGCGCGCCGAGGAGCAGCTGCTCTCCGGCGGCTCGGTGGTCGAGGAGCTCGTGCACTCCCAGGCGACGCAGCTCGCGAGCGGGGTGGCGGTGCTCGCGGCGGACTTCGGGCTGCGCGAGGCGGTCGCGAGCGGCGACAAAGTGACGATCCTCTCCGCCGCGCGCAACCACGCGGCGCGGATCGGCGCGGACCTCGTGCTGCTCACGAGCGACTCGGGGGAGATCCTCGCCTCGAGCACCCCGCTCGCCTCGGGCGAGAGCGTCCTGCTGCGCCGGCTCATCGCCGGCACCGCGAGCGCGCCCGCCGAGGCCCGCTTCATCGTGCTCGGCGGACGCTGCTACCAGCTGTTTCTCGCTCCGGTGCGCGCGCCGAACGTGATCGGCTGGGCGGCGATGGGCTTCACGGTGGACGACGGCCTCGCGAAGCGCATCCGCGACGTGGTGGGCGTCAACGTGACGCTCCTCGTGCCGGACCGCGACGGTGCGCTCATCGCGGCCTCGACGCTGCCCGCCGCCGAGCGCGCCCCGCTCAGCGCGGGTCGCGAGCTCGACGTGCTCGCCGCTGCGCCGCCGCGCATCGAGACGGTGGGCGGCAGGCGCTATCTCAGCTTCTCGCGCCGGCTCGATGCCGCAAGCCCGGTCGTGGTCCTGCTGCAAAAGCCGATGACCGAGGTGCTCGCGCCCTACGACGAGGTGCGCGACGCGCTGTTCCTCATCGGCGGCATCGCGCTCGTGCTCGCCGTCGCGGTGGGCCTCCTGCTCGGCCGCGGCGCGACGCGCCCGCTCGCCGACCTCGTGAGCGCGGCGCGGCGCATCCAGGGCGGCACCTACGACACCGCGGTGCAGCCGACCGGAGGGGAGGAGTTTCGCGCGCTCGCCGCGACGCTCAACGCGATGCAGCAGGACATCGCCGAGCGCGAGGCCCGCATCACCCACGCCGCCCATCACGATCCGCTCACGGGCCTGCCGAACCGCACGTACGCCGAGCGGTATCTCGACCGGCTGGTGCGCGAGGCGCCGCCGACACCCTCGGCCGTCATCGTCGTCGACGTACGCAACGTGCGCGAGATCAACGCTTCCCTCGGCCATCACGTCGGGGATGAGGCGCTGCGCGAGGCGGCGCGGCGCCTGCGCCAGAACTCGGGCGCGGGCGACCTCGTCGCGCGGCTCGCGGCGAACCAGTTCCTCGTCGTCGCCCGCCATTGCTCGAGCGAGCGGGCGCTGCCGCTCGCCGAGCAGCTCGCGGGCGTCATTCGCGCCGGCTTTCACGTCGCGGGCGTGAGCCTCGAGCTGCACGTCGCCGTGGGGGCGTGCTGCGCTCCGGAGCACGGCGCGACCTCGAGCGAGCTGCTGCGCCGGGCGCAGATCGCGCTCGAGGACTGCGAGGAGGCGCGCGGCCGCATCGCGCTCTACCGCCCGGGGCGCGACCGCGAGCACCGGCGCCGGCTCACGCTCGCCGCCGACCTGCGCGGCGCCCTCGAGCACAACGAGCTCACGCTGCTCTATCAGCCGAAGGTGTCGGTCGCCACGCGCACCGTGACGAGCTTCGAGGCGCTCGTGCGCTGGAGCCATCCGCAGCTCGGTCCGATCTCCCCCGGGGAGTTCGTGCCGATCGCCGAGCGCACCGGCGGCTCCCGCAGCCTGACGAGCTGGGTGCTCGCGGCCGCCATCCGGCAGATGGCCGAGTGGCGCACGGCCGGCCTCGAGGTGGAGGTCGCCGTCAATCTCTCCGCTCCCGACATCCTCGATGCCTCGCTCGCCGATGAGATCCTCGCGGCGCTCGAGCGGCACGGCGTCGCGCCGACGCGGCTCGCGCTCGAGATCACCGAGAGCGCCGCGATGCGCGATGCCCCGCTCGCCGCGCGCAACATGCAGCTCCTGCGGGTCGCCGGGATCCGCTTCGCGATCGACGATTTCGGCACCGGCTACTCCTCGCTCTCGCAGCTCTCGCGCCTGCCGGTCGATGAGCTGAAGATCGACCGCGCGTTCATCATGCACGCGCACGAGCGGCGCGACGATGCGACGATCGTGCGCTCGACGATCGAGCTCGCGCACAGCATGGGGCTCAAGGTGGTCGCCGAGGGCGTCGAGAACGCGCAGGGCTGGAACCTGCTGCGCCGCCTCGGGTGCGATTTCGCACAGGGCTATTTCATCAGCAAGCCGCTCGCCGTCGCGGAGGCCGCCGCGTTCATGCGGCGCGCGAACCAGATCCTGCCCGCCTCGGACTCGACCGTCGCCCAGATCCGCGCGCTCTCGGAGCTCGCCGAGACGCCGGGCGCGGCGTGAGCCGCGCCGCGCCGCTCACCGGTAGCGCGCGAGGATCCTCGCGAGCGCCTGCGCGCCGGGCGACAGCCTCTCGTAGGCGATCCGGTTGAGGGGCTCCTCCGCCGTTTGATTGACGTCGTGGAAGTCGCGCGCCAAGGGCTCCACGTACAGCAGGCCCGTCAGGTACTCCCCGGCCTTCATGCGCTCCTGGATCGCGGCCGCCGCGGCGACTCGGTCCGTCGGATCGTAGCGCGCATCGAGCTTGCGCAGCACGATCCGGCTGCCGTCGTGCATCACGACGGGCAGGGCCTCGCCGGCGGCGTACTGCGCGGTGATCTCGCGCTCGAGCGGAATGAAATCCACGTTCACCGCGGGCTCGTAGTGCTCGCGGGTGTACAGGTAGCTCTTGGTCGAGCCCTCGTGGTCGTTGAACGTGACGCACGGGGAGAGCACGTCGATCAGCGCGAACCCCCGGTGGCGCATCCCGGCCTGCAGGAGCGGCACGAGCTGCTCCTTGTCGCCCGAGAAGCTGCGCGCGACGAACGAGGCGCCGAGCGCCATCGCGAGGAGCACCGGATCGACGGGCGGCTGGTAGTTGACCTCGCCCCGCTTCGCCTTGGTGCCCACGTCCGCGGAGGCCGAGAACTGCCCCTTGGTGAGGCCGTAGACGCCGTTGTTCTCGATCACGTAGAGCATGTCGAGGTTGCGGCGGATCGCGTGGCAGAACTGGCCGAGTCCGATCGAGAGCGTGTCCCCGTCTCCCGAGACGCCGATGTAGGTGAGAGTGCGGTTCGCCGCGCTCGCGCCCGTCGCGATCGAGGGCATCCGACCGTGCACGGCGTTGAAGCCGTGGCCGCCGCTCACGAAGTAGGCGGTCGTCTTCGACGAGCAGCCGATTCCCGAGAGCTTCACGACGTTCTGCGGCTCGAGGGCGAGGTCCCAGCAGGCCTCGACGATCGCGGCCGTGATGGAGTCGTGCCCGCACCCGGCGCACAGCGTCGAGAGCGCCCCCTCGTAATCGCGCCGCGTGAGCCCGAGCGCGTTCTTCGGAAGCGAGGGATGATGGACCTTCGGTTTGGCGAGATAGGACATGCTTCCTCCGCGTCTGCCGGGCCGGATCGGCC
>JASHTK010000071.1 GCA_030040575.1 Gammaproteobacteria bacterium | reverse complement strand
GATCCGGGAGAGGCTGACCGAGCCCGATGCGGAGGCGGGCTTCGTCCTCGATGGCTTTCCGCGCAACCTCGCTCAGGCCCACGCTCTCGATGAGCTGCTGGGTGAGCTCGGCCAGCCGCTCGATGTCGTCGTGGTGCTGGAGGTGGACTCCAAGGAGCTCGTCCGGCGGATCGCCGGCCGGCGCACCTGCCGGCACTGCGGCCGCGTATTCAACGTGTTCACCTCGCCGCCGGACCCCGAGGAGACGTGCCCGCAGACCGGAGGACCGCACGAGCTGTTCCAGCGCCCCGATGACACCGAATCGACGGTCGCCGAGCGGCTGAAGGTCTACGAGCAGAAGACCCGGCCGCTCGTCGACTTCTACGCCGCTCGGGGGATCCTCCGAAGGCTCTCGGCCCAGGGAGACGTCGATGCAGTCGCGGCCCGGCTCCAGATGCTCCTGAGGGACACGATCTACAGGGCACGCCGGCCGTGCAGCGTGCAATAGGGCCGCGCAACCGCCTCGAGTCCCCTCACCCCGCGCCAGCGCGGCGCCTCAAGAGACCCGCCCCGCGAGATGCGCGACGACGCGCACCAGCTCTTCGGGCTCGACGGGCTTGGCGAGGTGCATCTGAAATCCGGCATCGTGTGCCCTCACGGCGTCCTGCGGCCTCGCGAAGGCCGTCAGCGCGGCCGCCGGCAGCCGGTCGGGCCCCATGCTCTCGCGGATGCTGCGAATGAGGTCGTAGCCGTCCCGAACCGGCATGGCGAGGTCCGAGATGAGCACATCGGCGTGGAACCGCTCGAGCACCGTCAGGGCCGCCTCGACCGAGGTTGCCGTGAGGACCAGGGCGCGATAGCTCCCGAGCACGCGGCGCGTGAGCTCCAGCGTGTCCGCCTCATCATCGACGACGAGCACCCGCACGCCTTGAAGGTCGAGATCCTGCGACTCGCGGGCCCGCACCGTCTCGCTCGCGACCGGCTCCCGCGGGGCGACGCGCGGGAGCACCACGTGAAACGTCGATCCGCGGCCTTCCCCGGCGCTCGCGGCCCAGACTCGACCGCCGTGGAGCTCGACGATCTGCTTCGCGATGGCGAGCCCGAGACCCAGGCCCGGGTACTCGCGGCGGCTCGCCGACTCGGCCTGCTTGAACGGATCGAACACGACCGGCAGCCGCTCGGGCGCGAGTCCAATGCCCGTGTCCGCGATGCTGAGCTCGCAGTCGCCCTCCGAGAGGGCGAGCGCCGCCGTGACGACGCCCTGCCGCGGCGTGAACTTGATGGCGTTGCTCAGCATGTTCCACACCACCTGCTGCAGCCGGTGCGGGTCGCCGAACACCAGGCAGGGAGCGCTGGGCAGCCGCTTGCGCAGGCTCACGCCCTTCGCATCGGCGGTGCCCTGCAGGGTCTCGGCCGCGGCCTCGACAATCTCCCCGATGTCGGTCTCCTCGGCATCGAGGCGGATCTTCCCGCTCACCATCCCGGAGAGGTCGAGCAGGCCGTCCACCACCTGCGCGAGCGCGCGCGCGTTGCGCGCGATGGTCTCCCCGCCGCGCCGGGCCTCCTCGTCGGTGAGCCGCCCGGACTCGAGCAGTCGCGACCAGCCGAGGATGGCATTGAGCGGCGCGCGCAGCTCGTGCCCGACCGCGGAGAGGAACTCGTCCTTCAGGCGGCTCACGCGCTCCGCGTCCTCGCGCAGCGCGCGCTCCGCGGCGAGTCGCTCGCCGAGCTCGATTTCGTCGCGGCCGGCCGGCATCGCGTCGCTCTCCTCACTTCACAGCGCGGCGAGCAGCCGCTCGCCGATGATCGCTCGCCGCCACCCTTGCAGGAGCGGCGTATCGCGCCGCCCGCGCGCGAGCTGCTCGAGATCGCGCCGCGTCGCGAGCACCTCGGGACTGAGCGCGAGATCCGCCGCCACCGCCCGATGGATGGCGCTCAGCTTCTTCAGCAGCGCGGTGCTCGCCGGGTCGGGGCGGCCTCGAAGATTGACGGGCGGCAGCTCATCCGGCAAGTCCGCGGCGCGGATCCGCTCGAGCATGTCGGCGCCGCAGTGCCGCAGGAGCCCGGCCGGGACACCGGGGATCGCCGCGAGCTGCTCGAGGGAGCGCGGCGCGGCGGCGACGATGTCCCGCAGAACGACATCCTCGAGGATCCAGCCGCGCGGCCTGTTGCGCTCGATCGCGCGCCGCTCGCGCCAGGCCGCGAGCTCGCGCGCCAGGCGGCTCCGCGCCGCATCGAGACCGGGCAATCCCCGCACGCGCAGCCACGCCTGCTCCGGCTCGACGGTGTAGGCGCTCGGGTCGGTGAGCGCGGCGAGCTCCTCGGCGAGCCACTGCGTGCGGCCGAGCCGCTCGAGCTCTGCGGTGAGGTGCTCCTCGAGCGGCAGCAGGTAGCGGACATCGTCGAGCGCATACGCGATCTGCTCGCGCGAGAGCGGCCGCGCCGACCAGTCGGTGCGCGTGTGCGCCTTGGCGAGCTCGATGCCGAGCCGCCGCCGCACGAGCTCCGCGTAGCCGATCTGCGCCGGCAGGCCGACGAGCGCCGCGGCCACCTGGGTATCGAACAGGGGCTGCACGAGGCCCACCGCGGGCATCAGCACCTCCACGTCCTGACGCGAGGCATGCATCACCTTCAGCGGCGCGGAGCCGTTGAGGAGCGGCTTCAGCGCGGAGAGATCCGCGACCGCCGCAGGGTCGATGCACACCGGGCCGTGCGCATCGGCGAGCTGCAGCAGGCAGAGCTCGGCGCGGTACGTGCGCTCGCGCAGAAACTCCGTGTCGAGCGCCACGGCCCGGGCGCTCGTGAGGCGCGCGAGGAGCCGGGCGAGTTCCTCCCGATTCGTGATGATGGTCTGCAACGAGGACATCGAGGCTCTCTATAATCTGAACAGCCATGGTAATAGGCATTCCGCCGGCTCGAAAGACATGACCGCCCTCGCGCGCCTGTATGCCGAGATCGCCCTGCTCAGGCGCGGGCCGCAGGACGTGCCGGCCTCGATCCTGCTGCTCGCGCTCACGGTGCTCGCGTACATCGCGATCAACCTGCTCGTGAACTGGGCGCTGCCGGCGCCGAACGATCCGTGGCTGGCGATCCTCGCCATCGACATCCTGTTCACCCTCGGATGGTACGCGACGCTGCTCAGCCTCCTCCGCAGGCGCGAGCGCGTGCTGCAGACGATCACGGCCGTCTTCGGCTACCGCGCCGTGCTCGCGCCGCTCACGATCGGCGTCGAGTGGCTGGTGCGCCGCTTCGGCTCCGAGCAGTCCTGGCAGCTGCCGCTCGTCGTCGGCTACACCGCCGTCGTGGTGTGGATGATCGCCGCGAACAGCCACGTGCTGAAGGCGGCGCTCGAGTGGTCGATGTTCCAGTGCGTCGCGCTCGTCGTGCTCGAGATCATCGCGAGCGGGCTGCTCGTCGTCGCGCTCGTTCCCCTGCCGCGCTGACCTTCCACAGAAGGGGCGAAAGGCTCCCATGCACATTCACATCCTCGGCGTCTGCGGCACCTTCATGGGCGGCATCGCCGCGATCGCCAAGGCCGCCGGTCACCGCGTGACGGGCTCCGACCGCAACGTCTATCCGCCGATGAGCACCCAGCTCGCCGCCCTCGGGATCGAGGTGATCGAGGGCTTCGAGCCCGCGCAGCTCGATCCTGCTCCGGACGTCGTGCTGGTCGGAAACGTGATGACGCGCGGCCAGCGGGTGATCGAGGCGCTGCTCGACCGCGGCATTCCGTACGCCTCCGGCCCCGAATGGCTGTCGCGCGAGGTGCTCAAGGATCGCTGGATCCTCGCCGTCGCCGGGACGCACGGCAAGACGACGACGACCTCGTTGCTCGCGTGGATCCTCGAGCATGCCGGGCTCGAGCCGGGCTTTCTGATCGGCGGGCTGCCGGCGAATTTCTCGGCGAGCGCGCGGCTCGGCCGGCCGCCCTTCTTCGTCGTCGAGGCGGACGAGTACGACACCGCGTTCTTCGACAAGCGCGCGAAGTTCGTCCACTACCGTCCGCGCACGGCCGTCCTCAACAATCTCGAGTTCGACCACGCGGATATCTACCTGGACATGGCCGCGATCGAGCGGCAGTTTCATCATCTGGTGCGGACCGTGCCCGGGGGCGGCCGCATCGTCTGGAACGCCGCCGACCCGCATCTGCGCGAGACGCTCGCCATGGGCTGCTGGACGCCTCTCGAGGGATTCGCGCGCGCGGGCGCCGCAGGCGCACTCTGGACGGCGGCCCCCCGCGCCGCCGACGGCTCGCGGTTCGAGGTCCTGCAGGCGGGCCGGCCCTGCGGAACCGTCGAGTGGTCCTTGATCGGCGCGCACAACCTCGACAATGCGCTCGCGGCGATCGCCGCAGCGCACCACGCCGGGGTTCCCGTCTCTGAGGCCATCGAGGCGCTCGGGGCGTTCCGAGGCATCGCGAGGCGCATGCAGCTGCGGGGCGAGGTCCGAGGCATTCGCGTGTACGACGACTTTGCCCACCACCCGACGGCCATTGCGTCGACGCTCGATGGCCTGCGCCACCGGGTCGGCGCGGAGCGCATCATCGCGGTGCTCGAGCCGCGATCGAACACCATGCGCATGGGCGTGCACCGCACGACGCTCGCCCCCGCGCTCGCGGGCGCCGACGAGGTCTGGCTCTACGCTCCGGAGGACCTCGGGTGGGATGCCGCG
>JASHTK010000070.1 GCA_030040575.1 Gammaproteobacteria bacterium | reverse complement strand
TACCCCAGGAAAAACTCAGAGGCAGGCTCACGATGCTGGTGAGAGCGAACCCGATCGCCAGGCGTTGGATTTTCCTTTTCCACGCGGCTTCCACCGCGGCGGGCGGCGGGCGTCGCGGCGGGCGTCGCGGCAGCCGAAGCCCCCGTGGAGGCCGCGCCCCCGGGCGAAGTACCGCCCCCTGACAAAAAGCTCTTCGCCAAATCATCTTGGTCTGCCATACGTCACTTCCTATTCGATTGCTGATCTTTGCCGCGACCTTCAGAAGCAGTCCGCCTCTAATATAGTCCCAGGCGCATGGGCGCGACATCCCAGCGTAGCGTCCACGACGGTCGCGCAGCCGGGCGCATGTTGAGGCGTATCCCGCACGGGGCTTTCTTCTGCTGCTTCCTAACAATCAAGCGTAAGCATTTGATTGGAGTGGATCAGGACGGATGGTTGGATGCGCCTGGGCCTCTTAAGCGGCACAGAGCAACGCGGTAGCATTACCCGGCAGTGACCGGGAAGCGGCGGAGGGCAATCATGGGAATGCAAGCAAAGTGGCTGCTGCTGTCGATGATCGCCTGGGCACTCCTCGACCCTGCGCGGGCGCAGCCGCCGGCTGCACCAAAGGCGGTGCTGGTCACGGGCGCGAGCACCGGGATCGGCCGCAAGATCACCGAACGCCTCGCGAGCGACGGGTATTTCGTCTACGCCGGTATCCGCAAGAGCTCGGATCTGCAGGCACTCGGAGCCATCAGGAACGTGCAACCGGTGCGGCTCGATGTCACCGAGCCTCGGGACATTGCGGCGGCGGTCGCACTCATCGCTCATGCCGGACGCGGTCTGTACGGCGTCGTGAACAACGCCGGCGTCGTTACGGTCGGCTCGGTGGTCGACACCGAGATGACGGAGTTCGATCTGGTGATGGCCGTGAACGTCTACGGGCCATGGCGTGTCACGCGCGCATTCGCGCCGCTCATCATCGCCTCCAGGGGCCGCATCGTGAATATCGGCTCGATCAACGGCATCTTCACCCCGCCGCAAGCGAGCGCTTACTCGATGAGCAAGCACGCCATGGAGGCGTTCACGGACGGGCTTGCCGAGGAGATGGCTCCGCTCGGCGTCGAGGTGAGCATCGTCGAGCCGGGAAGCTACAAGTCGGACATCTTCAAGAACGAGATGCGGCGATCGGGGAGCGGCGAGCCACTCGTCGAGTTCGCTTCCCACCTCAAGGACCCGGACGAAGTCGCCGACGCGGTCGAGCGGGCGCTATTTGACGCGACCCCCAAGCGCCGCTACATGGTGGTTCCGAATGCGCAGCAGGCCGAGATCACGATCAGGACCGAGATCCAGCAACTCGTCGAGCTCAACGAGGGCCAGCCCTACACCTATGATCGCGCTGCCCTCGTTGCGATGCTGGATGAGGCTCTGGCCCGCGCTCGGCCAAAGAGTCGCTGACCGGCGGGCGCGACGCGCCCTCGGTCGGGCTTAGGCGACTTCGAGCGAAGGCGGATGGAACGCGTCGATCTCCTTCCAGTCCTCGCCATGCGGGTACGCGAAGGAAATCGCACGAATCTTGGCGAAGTCGACGTCCTCTCCGGCGAAGGAGAGCTTGCCTTCGGCCCGGTAGGCCTCGAGGGCCCGCAGCAGCAGGCTGCGGGCGCGCAGGATCACCAGATCGCACCTTCCCAGGTGCTGCTGGCTGCGATCGACGATCGGCCCCATCGACTCCTGGACCATGAAATCCTCATACGCGTTGCCGCGTCCGACGATCCCGCTCCAGTGGCCGCGCTTCATCGCCTCGCGATCCTGGTGCCAGCGGTTGTCGCGATTGCCCATGTCGGAGTTGAAGAAGTCGGGATCGCCGGAATCCGAGCCGTAAAGGCCCATGCGGTCGATCGGCATCGGCCCGTGAGCGTTGAAGCCGATATACCACTGGGCCGTCCACTCATCGTCGATCGGGATGGAGCAGCACGCGAGCGCCGGCCCGCCGGGGGTCGCGGGAATGAATGAGAAATACGGCAGGGCGACCTCCCGGATGCGAGCATAGCAGCGCCCGTTCGTCTGCTCGCGGAGCGCTCCCTCGCGAAAGCCGTAGGGCTTGGCGACCAGCTCGAAGCTCGGCGCCGTGTTATCGAGCATGTAATCGGATTCGACTCTGAAGACCTCGCGCCCGGCCGAGCTCCCGATATTGGAGGAATGCAGGAAGCTCACGTGCGCGGAATCAAGGAGCGCCTCGAGCCCTTGCAGCCAATTGCAGTGAATGATGCCGCGGCGAGGCGCGACCTGATCGTCAGGCAGGCTCGTGAACTCGAAGTTGGGGAACCTCGGCGGGTTCGCCTTGTGCTTGCCGAGATAGGCCCAGATGAGCCCGCCGGCCTCGCGGGTCGGATGGCTGCGCACCGGCACTGCGGCGGCGAAGCGCTCGCGCCCGGCGCGCAGCTCGGTCGGCGCATCGACGCACTGGCCGTCCACCGAGAACTTCCAGCCGTGGAAGATGCACCTGAGGCCGCCCGCCTCGTTCCTCGCGAGTGCGAGGCTCGCGCAGCGGTGCGGGCAGGCTTCCTGCATGAAGCCGACGCGGCCGTCGGTCACGCGGAACGCGACGAAGTTCTCGCCGAACAGCCGGATCCGCTCGGGCGCGCCATCGGCCTGCAGCTTGGCCGAGCGGCACGCCGGCACCCAGTACTCGCGCAGGTACTCACCCATCGCCGTTCCCGGCCCGACTCGGGTGAGAAGCTCATTGTGTTCGGGCGTGAGCATGCTCGATCTCCCCATCGACTCGGTGTCGCCGGCGGCCGCAGCATGGCTCGGCCGGCGCCGCCATCCACGGCGGCAAGCGTAGCACTCGGCTCGACTCTGTAAAGTCCGTGGCGACGTGCCGACACGCCCGCCGGGCGCTTGCGCGAGCTCGCGCGGTCGCCTCCTCAGAACTCGACGAGCGTGAACTGCGTTCCTTCGGACCCCTCGAGCTGAATGCGGCAGCGGCCGGCACCGGGGTGGAGATGGAGAGAGCCTGCGGGACGACTCGCCCGATGCTCGTAGCCTCAAGGCCGGCGGAGTTGACTGCGAAGGATGCCGAGCGCCTGTCCGATGAGAGCAACCAGGATCGCGGCGAACTGCATGCCGAAGAATAAGTCCATTTGAGAGGCTCCTTGAGTCTGTCGGGGCGGATGCTACGCCCGGCCGATGACAGCTCGGTGACCGCTCAATAGTGGAACTCGTAGTGCACCTCGGCGTAGATCTGGAACGGATCGTTCCAGTGCACGCCACCGAAGGTGAGGCTGTTGTCCGTGAGCAGGTGGCGGTTGGTGACGTTGAGGCCCGTCAGCGACACCGACAGGTCCCGGGTGATGTGGCGGCCCACGGTCAAATCGAGCAGGACGTAGCTCGGCAGATGGCTCGGCTCGTAGCTCGGCGGCCCGGCGTAGCCGTTCGAGAGTCCCGAGTTGACCGACAGGTTCGAGCCGACGAAGAACTGCCCCGGCAGGTCCGCGTTGTACCCCAGGTTGAGCGTATTGCGCTGATCGTGATCGAGCGCGATCGGCGGACTGCCGCATTCGGTGCCGGGCACGACTAGCCCCCCCGTGATCGATCCGAAGCAATCGGCCGTCTGGTTCGAGTACGCGAGGTGCACCTGCCCGTAGGGCCAGAAGGCCGGCGAGCGCACCGTGAGCTCGCGTCCCTCGATGAGCGCGCCCTGATCGGTGATCGGCAGGAAGATGTCGGATTCACCGAGCGGATTGTGGTCGAAGAAGTTCGTCGCCTCGGTGACGAAGTAGTCCGCCTCGATGCTCCAGCCCGCGACGGGGATCGTCACGCCGAACTGGCGGTCCGTGTCGCGCTCGCCGTGCAGCGGCAGGAAGGCGGTGTCGCTCGCGGTCGCGTAGGCGACCAAGGGCCCCGAGAGCGTCTCGAGCGGCGGGGCCTGGTAGTACTTGCCCCAGAAGCCGCTCAGCACCCAGTTCACGCCCGGCAGCAGAACGGTCGCGCCGAGCCGCGGGTCGGTCGCGTTCTCGGTGACACTGCCCTGAAAGTACGACTCGCGCACGCCCGCCGAGAGGTTGAGCCAATGCGCGGCCTCGAAGGTATCCTGAACCCACGCGGTGAAGAGCCCGCCGGTCGGGCTCTCGAGCTCGGCGAGCGTCGGGGAGCTGCCGCCCGCAAAGGCGAGATTGAAGTCGGCCTGATCCTGCTGGGCGAAGCCGAAGAGGCCGACGTCGAGGTGATTGCGGCTCGCGGTCATCCGCAGATTCTCCTCCGCACCCTCGTACTGGGAGCTGTGGTGATAGGTGGTGATGGTCGGATAATCGCCCGCACCTCCGTCGTAATCCGAGCGCTCGAAGTGATACATCACCGAGCTCGTGAGCACCGCGTCGTTCGTGAAGGTGTGCGCCCAGGACAGCACCGCGAAATCGTCCGCCTCGCTCTGCAGGTCGCCGAACTGCCCGACGCATTGCGGATCGTCGGCGAGCGGCGCGGTGCAGTCCGGAATCTGGTAGAGGTCCTGGCGCAACTGGGCGACGAAGCTCAGCTCATCCGCAGCGCCCGGCTCGTACTGGAGGTTGGTGAACGCGCCGTACCCCTGCGAGTCATCGTGGATCACCTCGGAGTCGGGGGTCTGCAGGCCGAGATTGCTCCGATTGCCCTCGAGGCTCGCGTAATACGCGAAATTCTCCGTGTGGCTCGCGACGCTCACGTTATCGTCGGTCTGATCGAAATTTCCGGCCGTCACATCGAGGTCCGCTTGGTCGTCGCTGCTGAAGCCGCTCTTCGGAATCACGTTGAAGATGCCGTAGGTCCGGTCGCCTTCGTCGGCCCCGTAGCTGCCGCGCTCGGCGCCCAAGGTCTGCACGTCCTCGGGATTGATCTCGGGCCCGAGGTTCTCGGCGATGTTCGTGTTCGGAATCTCAACCCCATCCACCAGCCAGTTGGTCTGATGGCCGCCGCGCATGTGCAGCATGTCATGGGCTTGGTACGCGCCCGGAACGTAGTCGGTGATCGAGTCGAGACTGTTGACGTTGCTCGCGCCCGGGGTGTTCGCGATGTCCGCCGCGCTCACCATCGTGATCGGGGTGACCGAGGCGACGACCGGCAGCCGCGTCGCGGCGACCGTCACCTCGGCGAGCTTCGCGGGCGGCGTCAATACGACCTGCGCGAACGGGAAGTATCCCGCCTTCACCGTGACGGGCTCGCTCGATGAGGCGAAGCCGTCGGCCGCGACGCTGAGCAGGTAGTGGCCGATCGCGACGTTCGGAAAATGGAAGCGCCCGGTCGAATCCGTCGGCCGCTGCAGCAGCACGTGGGCGGCGGACTCGAGCACCACCCGTGCTCCTGCGACTGGCCGGCCGTTATCGTCCCGGACGATGCCGCTCACATCACCGTAGGCCGCGGCGCGGACACGCGGCGGCAGAGCGAGCGTGAGGAGGAGGAGGGATGCCGCCGCGCAGGCGAGCGCCGCGCCTCGGGGCCGGCGGCGCTCGGGCGCTGTGAATCCTGTGATGCGATCGGCCACGTGCGAGCTCTCCCGGACTCTGCGACACCGCCCGAGCGAGGGTCACACCCGGGTGGCGTTAGTGAACCACGCAGAGCGGCCGCGGGTGATGCGTCAAATTGACGCGCCGTCCCGCCGCGCGCGCCCGCGCGTCGCGGCAGCCACGCATCCGCGCGCAGCGCATCGCGCATTGACAAATCCCTCGTCTGCTGGAAACTGGGCGGCGCGACGGATCGGAAGGAGACCCTCCCCGATGCTCACTCTCTACAGTTTCGGCCCCGGCGCCAACTCCCTGAAGCCCTTGCTCGCGCTCTACGAGAAGGGCCTGCCGTTCACGCGCCGGCAGCTCAACCCGGCGAACTTCGAGCACCACGAGGACTGGTTCAAGAAGATCAATCCGAACGCGCAGGTGCCGGCGCTCGACCACGACGGCAAGATCATCACCGAGTCCACCGTCATCTGCGAGTACCTGGAGGACGTGTTCGCGGATGGCCCGAGGCTGCGGCCCGCGGATCCCTACCGGCGCGCGCAGATGCGCATCTGGACCAAGTGGGTGGATGAGTACTTCTGCTGGTGCGTCTCGACGATCGGCTGGGAGCGCATGGTGAGCCGGATGGCGCGCCAGTACAGCGAGGAGGAATTCGAGGCGTACGTGCGGCGCATCCCGCTCTACGAGCAGCAGGTGAAGTGGCGGCGCGCCCGCGCTGGATTCCCGCAGGAGATGCTCGAGGAGGAGATGCGCAAGATCGCCTTCTCCGTGCGGAGGCTCGAGGCACGCCTCGCCGAGAGCCCGTGGCTCGCGGGCCCGGATTACACCCTTGCCGACATCTGCAACTTTGCGATCGCGAATGGCATGGAGCGCGGCTTCCCGGAGCTCGTGAACGCGCAGGACACGCCACGCCTGGTCGAGTGGATCGGCCGCATCAACGAGCGCCCGGCGGCGAAGAAGATGTTCGCCGAGACCCCACGCGACAAGCTCGAGCGGCCGGCCCAGCCGGCGGCCCGCAGCGGCTGATCGGTCCTACTCGCGCTGCACGGTCCCCTCCCGCCGGTTGACGAGGAAGGCGGCCGGATCGGAGAGGAAGTCGAGCACGACGTCGGCGAATCCCTGCGGCCGGTCGGCGGCGAGGTCGTGACCGGCGTCGTAGAGGAACACGATGTGGCAGCCGGGCAGCAGGGTGCGCCAGCGCCGCCCGGTCTCGGGAGGCGCCTGCCGGTCGCGCGTGCCAAAGAGGGCGAGCGTTGGGACATTGAGCGCGGCGAAGCGCGCGACGAGTGCCGCATCCCCCGGCGGGGCGGCGGCTGCGAGCACGAGGGCGTGCAGCACGCCCGGCCGCTCGAGCGCAAGGCGCAGCGCGCTCTCGGCGGCCTCGGCGTGGGCGAGCAGATCGAAGCTCTCCGAGACCTCGGTGGCGCGCTGGATCTGCACGCGCTCGGCGAGCGGCGCCGAGACCCTCGCGTGCGGCAGCACCACGAGCGCGCGGCTCATGGGTCAACCGCGCGAATGGCGGGCAGCACTTCGGTCCCGAACCGCTCGATCGAGGCGAGCGCCTGCGCTCCTCCGACCGCGGGCACCAGGTCGAGCACGCCGGCGCCGACCGCCTCGCGGATCCGGCCGATCTGAGCGATGAGCGTGCGGGGCGAGCCGAGGAGCAGCTGGCCGCTCTCGATGCGACCTTGAATGCCGCCCGCGAAGGCGGCGGCGACGCGCCCGCGCTGCGCATCGTCGCGGCCGTAGTATCCGGCCTCGGCGATCGCGGTCTCGGCCCCCTGAGAGAGCGCGAGGCTGAAGCTGCGCGGGCTCGCGGCTGCCGCCGCAAGGTGCTCCATGGCCCGCTCGTCCGTGTCGGCGACATGGAAGGGGACGCGGTAGACGATGTCGTCGGGCGTCGGCGTCCAGCCGGTAAGCTGCGCCTGCGAGCGGTAATGTCGCGAGGCCTTCGAGGCGAGAGCGAGCGTGGTGACGGCAAGGCCGAGCCCGACGCGGTGTTTCGCGGCGAACTCGCCCGACTCCGGGCTCGATCCTGACATGTAGAGGGGCGGATGGGGCTGCTGGATGGGGCGCGGCCAGATGCACACGGTCTTGTACTGCCAGTAGCGGCCCTGCCAGCCGAAGGGCTCGGGCTCGGTCCATGCCATGCGGATCAGCTGCAGCGCCTCCTCGAAGCGGCCGCGCGATTCCCGTGGATTGACGTTGTAGGTGACGTACTCGTTCGGCGTGCCCCGCAGCATGCCGGCGATGAGCCGCCCGCCGGACAGAGTGTCGAGCATGGCGAACTCCTCGGCGACGCGCACCGGATTGAGGATCGGGATGTCCGCTCCGAGCAGCGCGATCTTCGCGCGCTTGACCACCTGCGTGAGCGCGCCGGCGAGCACCATCGGGTTCGGCGTGATGCAGAAGGGCCCGTAGTGATGCTCGGCGACCGTGACCCAGTCGAAGCCCACCTCATCGGCGAGCCGGGCGTGCTCGATCGCCGCTTGGTACGTTTGCTCCGAGAGCGCGGCGGAGTACACCGTCGCAGGCGTCGGCCAGCCGCTCCCCGCGGTCGGTCCGGGGTAGGTGCAGGGACTGAACAGCGCGGCCTTCATGAGCGCAACCTCCGCGCCTCGAGTTGCTCCGGGTCCGCTCGCACGAATGGGCCGGGTGATTCAGTTCCTTGACATCGTTTGCCGTTCGGCGGCACTTGTCAATGCCGCCCGCGCGGACCGGCCGATCCCGCGCGCACCGTTGAGGCGCGCGTCGACGCGTTCATGGTAAGCTCTGCGCGCATCGCGATCGCTCGGCGCGGCTTGAAGGATTCGCGCTTCCGACCGATCCGCCACTTCTCAGCCGCCGAGGCCGCCCGCGCCTTCACCGGGCGCCGCGGCGGACGGACGCCGACATGCTGACCTTCTTCGAGCGTTTGCTCGAGCCCACGGCGCGAGCGCCATCCGAGCCGCCGAGCCGCGGACTCGCGGCGTTCTACGGCCATTATCTGCGTCAGGTTCCCTGGCTCATCGTCGCGCTGTTCGTGGCCGGGCTCGCGGTCGCGGTGCTCGACTTGACCATCCCGCTCTTCATCGGCCGGGTCGTGACGCTCGTCTCGAAGTACCGCCCGGACCGGCTGCTCGCGGCCGCGGGGCCGCAGCTGCTCCTCATGGGGCTCATCTTTCTCCTGGTGCGGCCGGCCGCGCTCTTCGCCCAGAACATCGTCACCAACCAGATCATCAATCCGGGCGTGACGAACATGATCCGCTGGCAGAACCACTGGCACGTGGTGCGCCAGAGCTGGAGCTTCTTTCAGAACGACTTCGCCGGCCGGATCGCGAACCGCGTGATCCAGACCGGGCCGGCGCTGCGCGACAGCGTCGTCTCCGGCACGAACGCGGTCTGGTACATCATCGTGTACGGCACGAGCAGCGTCGCGCTGCTCTCGGCCGTGGACTGGCATCTCGCCGTGCCGATCCTGTGCTGGTTCGCGGCGTACGCGGCGCTCCTGAAGGTATTCGTGCCGCGGATGCGCGACCGCTCGCAGGCGATCTCCGAGGCTCGCTCGGCGCTCACCGGACGGGTGGTGGACAGCTACACGAACATCCTGACGGTCAAGCTCTTCGCGCGGGCACGGGACGAGGATGCGTTCGTGCGGGAATCCGTCGATCAGCACACGGCGGCCTTTCGCAGCCAGACTCGGGTCGCAACGGGCTTCATGATGCTGCTCTCGGTGCTCAACGCCGCCCTCGTCGTCGCGACCGGCGCGAGCGCGGTGCTCCTCTACCGCACGGGCCACATCGCGGTCGGTGCCGTCGCCACCGCGCTGCCGATGGCCTGGCAGCTCGCGAGCATGGCGGGCTGGGTGGCGCAGAACGTCACCAACATCTTCGAGAACGTCGGGATCGTTCAGGACGGGATGCGCTCCATCGCCGTTCCGCGGCAGATGCCCGATCGGCCCGCCGCGCGCGAGCTCCTCGTCACGGCCGGGGAGATTCGCTTCGAGGGCCTTCACTTCGACTACGGCCGCAAGCGGCGCATGCCGGTGCTGCACGCGATCGACCTCGCCATCGCGCCGGGCGAGCGCGTGGGCATCGTCGGCCCCTCGGGCGCCGGCAAGTCGACGCTCGTCAATCTGCTGCTGCGGTTCTACGAGCCGGCGCGCGGGCGCATTCTCATCGACGGGCAGGACATCGCGGCGGTGTCGCAGGAGAGCCTCAGGGCCCAGATCGCCATGGTGACGCAGGATACGGCGCTGCTGCATCGCTCGGTCGCCGACAACATCCGCTACGGCCGGCCGGAGGCGACCCGCGCGATGATCGAGGAGGCCGCGCGCCGCGCCGAGGCGCACGAGTTCATCCTCGGGCTCGAGGACTGGCTCGGCCGCCGCGGCTACGACGCCCACGTCGGCGAGCGCGGTGTGAAGCTCTCGGGCGGGCAGCGCCAGCGCGTGGCGATCGCCCGGGTGATCCTGAAGGATGCCCCGATCCTGGTGCTCGATGAGGCGACCTCGGCGCTCGACTCGGAGGCGGAAGCGGCGATCCAGGACCAGCTCGATGCGCTGATGGGCGGCCGCACGGTGATCGCGATCGCTCACCGGCTCTCGACGATCGCGCGCATGGACCGGCTGATCGTGCTCGACCGCGGATGCATTCGCGAGGCCGGCACCCATGCCGATCTGCTCGCGGCGGGCGGCCTGTACGCGCAGCTCTGGTACCGCCAATCGGGCGGCTTCCTTGCGGACGCGGACGCCCTGCGCAGCGAGGCGCGAGTGCTTGGCGAGGTGGACGCCGGGCGGGACTGCGAGGTCGGGTGACCGGGCGCCCGGGCGCTTTCTCGAGCGCGCGGCTGCGGGAGATGCGCGCGGTCCTCGAGGGATACGTCGAGCGCGGCGAGATCGCGGGCATCGTGACGCTCGCCGACCGCGGCGGAGAGAGGCGCGTCGAGACGATCGGCTTGCAGGACCGCGGGCGGCGCGACCCGATGCGCCGCGACACGATCTTTCGGATCGCCTCGATGACCAAGCCCGTGACCGCCGCCGCGGCCCTGATGCTCGTCGAGGAGTGCAAGCTGAGGCTCGATGAGCCGGTCGATCGGCTGCTCCCGGAGCTCGCAGGCCGCAGGGTCCTCGCGCGGATCGACGGGTCGCTCGAGGACACCGTGCCTGCGCGCCGGCCGATCACGCTCCGCGATCTGCTCACGTTCCGGATGGGCTTCGGGATGCTGATCGGGCCGCCCGACCGATTCCCGATCCAAAGGGCGGTGACCGCGCTTGAGATCTTCGGGCGCAAGCCGCCGCCGCCGCATACCCCCGATGAGTGGATGCGGCGGCTCGGCAGCCTGCCGCTCATGGCCCAGCCGGGCGAGCGGTGGCTGTACCACACCGGCTCGGATGTCCTCGGCGTGCTCATCGCGCGCGCCGCGGGCCAGTCGCTCGAGGGATTTCTGCGGGAGCGGCTCCTCGAGCCGCTCGGCATGAAGGACACGGGCTTTCACGTGCCGCGCGAGAAGCTCGATCGCTTCGCGAGCTGCGATGAGGAGAACCCGCTGACGCGGGCGCTCGAGCCGTTCGATGACGCGCTCGACAGCCTGTGGAGCCGCGCGCCGGCGTTTCCGAGCGGCGGCAGCGGCCTCGTCTCGACGGTCGAGGACTACGCGGCGTTCGGCCGGATGATGCTGAATGCAGGCCGGGCAGGCGGGCGGCGGATCCTCGCGCGTGCGACGGTTGAGGCCATGGTCACCGATCAGCTCACCCCGGCGCAGAAGGTGGACTCCGGCTTCTTCCCCGGCTTCTGGGATCACCGCGGCTGGGGCTTCGGGCTGTCGATGTTCACGCGGCGCGACGGCATCGCCACGGCCCCCGGCCGCTTCGGCTGGGACGGGGTGTATGGCACGTCCTGGTACGCGGACCCCGCGCAGGGCCTCATCGGAATCTTGATGATCCAGCGGCTGTCGTTTGCGCCGACGACCGTCGGGATCCCGGCGGACTTCTGGACGCTCCTCTACCGCGCGCTCGAGGATTGACGAGCCGCCGGGCCGAGGCGCGCGCCGCTACCGGATCGAGTCGATCTGGTTCTCGCTCAGGGCCCGGATGAAGTCCGGCAGCGCGATAAAGCCGACGGCGTCGAGGAACCTCGGAGCGTTGCCGCCCTCGAGCGAGACGGCCCACAGCAGGAAGCTGCGCAGCGCGGCCGCGGCTTGCGGGCTCGCCTGCCGCATCGAGACGACGGCATACTCGTACGCGATCAGCGGGTAGGACTGCTCGCCGGGCGCAAAGACGAGGCTCAGGCGCTCATCGGGCGGCGTGCGCGCATCGAGCG
>JASHTK010000069.1 GCA_030040575.1 Gammaproteobacteria bacterium | reverse complement strand
CGCTCGATGCGCGGGCAACGGTAGCCCCGGATCTCAAGCTGCTCGTGATGTCGGCGACGCTCGATGCGGAGGGAGTCGCCGGCTGGCTCGGCTGCGCGCCGGCCGTCACGGCCTCGGGCCGATCCTTCCCGGTCGAGACGCGATTCGTCGGGAGGGGTGCGCCCGCGCTGCCCACGCCGCCCGGACCGCCCGTCCGCACCTCGCGTGGCGACACGGTGGAGCGGCTCACCGCGCAGGTCGTGCAGCGCGCGCTGCACGAGGAGCACGGGGACGTGCTCGTGTTCCTCCCCGGGGCTCCGGAGATTCGCCGGGTGCAATCGCACCTCGCGGGCGCCGGCCTCGACCCGGCGGTGCGCGTCCTGCCGCTCTACGGCGACTTGGCCGCCCACGAGCAGGATGCCGCGCTCGCGCCGGGCCCGCCGGGCGCGCGCAAGGTCATCCTGTCCACCAACCTCGCCGAGACGAGTCTCACCGTCGAGGGCGTCCGACTCGTGGTGGACGCGGGTCTCGTGCGCCGTGCCGTGTTCGATCCGGTGACCGGCATGAGCGCTCTGACGACGCGCCGTATCTCGCGGGCGTCCGCGGAGCAGCGGCAGGGCCGCGCCGGGCGGCTCGCGCCCGGCGTGTGCTACCGCATCTGGAGCGAGGAGGCTCACCGCTCGCTCGCGCCCTACACGCCGCCCGAGATGCTCGAAGCCGATCTCTCCTCCCTCGCGCTCGAGCTCGCTGCCTGGGGCACGCGCGATGCCGCGGAGCTGCGCTGGCTCGATCCGCCGCCTGATGCGATGCTCGCGAGCGCGCGCGACCTGTTGCGCAGGCTCGGCGCTCTCGACGCGGCCGGCCGCATCACCTCTCACGGCCGGGAGATGGCCCGGCTCGCCGTGCATCCGCGTCTCGCTCACATGCTGCTCGAGGCGCGCGGGCTCGGCGAGGTCGCTCTCGCCGCGCGGCTCGCCGCGATCCTCTCGGAGCGCGACCTGCTGCGCGCCGGGCCCGGACCGCGCGACGTGGACATTCGCTCCCGCCTCGAGTTGCTGAGGGAGGCGGGGGAGGGCGAGCGCCGCGATACGCTCGCCGTGGGGCGCGCACGAGATACGGCGCGTGCTCTCGCGCGACAGCTCGGCTCGGGGGGAGAGCCGGACCGGGCGAGCGGCAAGCCGGAGCGGGCGAGCGGCCGCGAGAGCGAGCGCGTCGGGATCCTGCTCGCATTCGCCTATCCCGATCGCATCGGCTTGCGGCGGGCCGGCGCCGCAGGCGAGTACCTCCTCGCGAACGGGCGCGGCGCGTCCTTCGGGGAGGCGCAGAGTCTCGCGCGGCAAGAGCTCATCGTCGCCGTAGATCTCGACGATCGTGAGCGCAATGCACGCATCCTGCTCGCCGCGCCGCTCGAGCGGTCCGAGCTCGAGAAGCATTTCGCCGAGCGGCTCGCGACGGCGCAATCGATCGAATGGAGCGATCGCGAGCAGGCGGTCGTCGCGAGCCGCACGACGAGGCTCGATGCGATCGTCCTCGCCGAGAAGCCCTTGCGGGAAGTGCCGCCGGACGCCGCCCGGCAGGCCATGGTGGAAGGCGTGCGCCGCATGGGGCTTCAGTCGCTGCCCTGGACCGACGAGGCCCGCAACCTTCAGGCGCGCATCGAGCTGGTGCGGGGGCTCGAGGGTGCGGGCTCCGGGTGGCCGGCCATGAGCGAGGAGGCTCTCAGGGCTAACCCGGAGAGCTGGCTCTCCCCCTGGCTCGAGGGGGTGACGCGGCGCGAGCATTTGGCGCGTGTGCCCCTCCTCGAGGCGCTGAGCGCGATGCTCTCTCGCGCGCAGCGCGGTGAGCTCGACCGGCTCGCACCCAAGCACCTCCAGGTGCCGAGCGGCTCGCAGGTCCGCATCGACTACCTGGACGAGAGCGCGCCGTCCGTGTCGGTGCGCCTTCAAGAGGTGTTCGGCCTTACCGAGACGCCGCGGATCGGCGGCGGCCGGATCCCCGTCACCTTCAAGCTGCTCTCGCCGGCGCAGCGTCCCGTGCAGATCACCCGGGACCTCGCGAGCTTCTGGCGCGGCGCGTACGCACAGGTGCGCAAGGATCTGCGCGGCCGCTACCCCAAGCACTTCTGGCCGGAGAATCCGCTCGAGGCCGAGCCGACCCGTCGCGTCCGGCCGCGAACGTGAGGCAGAGGTATCCCTCGGGTGAGCGAGTGCGGCCACTTGGGGGATCGAGCACCCCGACGGTGCTGAGAGGCTGCCTTGCGCGCGGGGATCAGGGACGGCTCAGAGCGTGTCGAGCGGATGGGACCCCGCGGGCCTCGGAAACAGGCGATCGAGCTCGCGTCGTTGCGCCAGGGTGAGCACATGGTCGAGCGCGCCCACGTTCTCCCGCAGCCGCTCGCGACTGCCGGACTTCGGAATGACGATGACATCCTCGTGCGAGAGCAGCCAGGCGAGCGCGACCTGAGCCGGTGATAGGCCCGCGCCCCGGGCGAAATCGATCAGCTTACGGTGGCGCACGAGCCGGCCCTGCTCGAGCGGCGAGTAGGCCATGACGGGCACGCACCGCTCGCGCAGCCAGGGCAGGAGCGCCGCCTCGAGGTTGCGCCGCGTGAGGTTGTAGAGCACCTGGTCCGTCGCGACCGTCCGGCCGCCGGCATGCGCCCAGAGCTCCTCCATATCGTCCACGTCGAAATTGCTGACGCCGAAGTAGCGAATCTTTCCCTGCTGCTGCAGGGCGAGGAACGCCTCGAGCGTCTCGGCGAGCGGCACCTCGCCCCGCCAATGCAGCAGATACAGGTCGATCCGGTCGGTTCCGAGCCGCAGCAGGCTCCGCTCGCACGCGGCCGGAACGCCCTCGCGCGAGGCGTTGTGCGGGTAGACCTTGCTCACGAGGAAGACCTCATCCCGCCGGCCCGAGAGGGCCTCTCCGACCAGCGTCTCCGTCGCGCCGTCGCCGTACATCTCGGCCGTGTCGATGAGGCTCACGCCGAGCTCGATCGCCTGGCGGAGCGTCGCGATCTCCTCGGCCCGCGCAGCGCGGCGCTCCCCCATGCGCCACGTGCCGATGCCGAGAGCCGGCACCCGCTCGCCCGATGGCAGACTGACGGTCTTCATGGCCTGCCCTCCGCATTTTCCGTGCCGAGCGTCATCGCTTTGCGGTAGCGGACTGGCGCGACTCTTGCTTTGATTTCGGGGATGAAGGTCGCGCATGGGCGCGCGAGTCGCACACAGGACGGATGCCCGGATGAGTAGCCCGCTCGACGCATGGATCACGCAGAGGAGGCTCGAGGAGCTCGTGCGCTGGCACGGGACGGACGAGAGCAATCTGCCGCCCGCCCACACGCTGCAGAACCTGTCTCGCGATACGGTGGCTGCGCTCGCCGAGCTGAGGCGCTCCCGCGAGCGGATCGAGGGCCTGCGCGCTGCCATGGGCCGCGCCTTCTGGGCGGCGGATGCTCACGAGCTGCACGCCATCCTGCTCGAGGCGCTCGGGCCGCCGCCGGGTGGGCACGATCCCCCGGCAGCGCGGGAAGATCCGGCACCACGGGACGACTCCCCGCCACAAGAGGATCGAGAAGTGCCGGACGGCGCCGTCGTGCGGAACGGCTCGTACGGCGATCTCGAAGGGCCGGCCGGAGGATCCGCCGCCGGCGCTCGCGCCTGCGAGTGGCCGGCTACGGGGAGGCCTTCTTGAAGTCCTCGTCACGGAGGTTGAAGAGGCGCTTCTTGTCGTCGTCCGACATCGGCTGAGCGAAGCTCGCGAAATCCTTGCCCACGTCGGCTCCGCGCTTCACGGCGGGGCGGGCTCCGACGGCCTCGAACCAGCGCTTGACGTTCGGGAAGTCGTTGAGGTCCTGGCCCTGCCAGTCGTACCGGACTACCCAGGGCCATGCGGCGATGTCGGCGATCGAATAGTCGCCGGCGAGATACTCGCTCCGGCCAAGCTCGGTGTTCATGACTTGGTAGAGCCGCGCGACCTCGGTGCGGAATCGGTGCATGGCGTACTCGATCTGCTGCGGCGCATAGCGCAGAAAATGGTGCGCCTGCCCCGCCATGGGGCCCAAGCCTCCGACCTGCCAGTAGACCCAGGCGAGGACCCGGTACTTCCCGTGCGGATCCTTCGGCAGGAGCTTGCCAGACTTCTCCGCGAGGTACTGCAGGATGGCCCCCGACTCGAACAGGGAGAGCGGCCCTCCCTCGGCGTCGTGGTCGACGATCGCCGGCATCTTATTGTTCGGGCTGATGGCGAGGAACTCCGGCTTGAACTGGTCGCCCTTGTTGATGTTGACGGGAATGACGTGATACTTCATTCCACACTCTTCGAGCATGATGGTGATCTTCTTGCCGTTGCCGGTCGGCCAGAAATAGACGTCGATCACTGGGAGCCTCCTGGTACCGCGGGGTCTGAATCGGGCAACATAGGCAGCGAATGTTGCCCGGTTTCTTGTGCCGCTGCACCAGTGTCGGCGTGGGCGCGAGCCGCGCCGCGGCGCCGGATGCATAGCGGGAGCGGCGGGCGCCGGGCGGCGGCCGGCACCGGGGAGCGGCCGATGCGGCGAAGTGACCGATAGCTGGGGCGCCGGGTGGACAGAGTTCTCGAGCCCGAGATCATGGACGACCGCGAGGCCGCGGCCGCTTACGCGCGGGCGGACTTCTCCGACTCCAATCAGGCGTTCGTGAATCGTGTCATCGCGCAGTTCGGCGGCGGCTTCGCGAGCGTCGTGGACCTCGGTTGTGGTCCGGCGGACGTGGTCGTGAGGCTGGCGCGCGCAGCGAAGGCGCGCATCACGGCGGTCGATGGCTCACAGGAGATGCTCACGCTCGCCCGCGAGGCCATCCGGGTGGCGCGTCTCCAAGAGCGGGTCACGCTCTTGCTCGGGAGGCTGCCCGGTCTGCCGCTCCCGGAGCACTCCTTCGATGCGGTGCTCTGCAAGGACATGCTGCATCACCTGCCGGACCCGCAGGCGCTCTGGAGCGAGGCGCGGCGCCTCGGACGTCCCGGCGCGGCCGTCTACGTGATGGATCTCATCCGCCCGAGCTCGCCGCTCGAGGCGCGCGAGATCGTCGAGCGAGTGTCGAGCCGGGAGGACCCGATCCTCAAGGAGGATTTCTACCACTCGCTCTGCGCGGCGTTCACGGTCGATGAGGTGCGGGCGCAGCTTCGCGTCGCGCATCTCGCCTTCGCCGTCGAGCAGGCGAGCGATCGGCACATGGCGATCCACGGCCGGCTGCCAGGGCCGGCGCAGCCACGGTAGAGCATCGCCGCCGGGCAGGCCCGGCAGGGATCGCGCTCGTAGCGTCGTCGGGACGGGCACAGCGACTAAAGGGAGGGGTACCGATGGCTTCGCGCCGCAGCCCGGCTCTGGTGCCGGTCGAGCACATCACCCAATCGATCCTCCTCCTGCGCGGCCAGAAGGTGCTGCTCGATGAGGACCTGGCCGAGCTCTATGGCGTCGAGATTCGCGTCCTCGTGCAAGCCGTCAAGCGCAACCTCGCGCGGTTTCCCGAGGATTTCATGTTCCAGCTCACT